>JAJPJY010000033.1 GCA_021323995.1 bacterium
ACGGGCGGTGGCGACTGAGAGCGAAGCCAACTTCATCTCCATCAAGGGTCCTGAACTGTTCAGCAAGTGGGTGGGAGAGTCTGAGAAGGCTATCCGGGAAGTCTTCCGTAAAGGACGGACGGCCGCTCCTGCTATCGTCTTCTTCGACGAGCTCGACTCGGTTGTTCCGAGGCGAGGAATGGGTTTCGGCGACAGCGGCGTCTCAGAACGAGTGATCAGTCAGCTATTGACAGAACTGGATGGCATCGAATCCCTGGTCAACGTTGTCGTGATTGGCGCGACGAACAGGCCTGACATTATCGACCCGGCGATCATGCGCCCGGGAAGATTCGACAGGCTCATCTACGTGCCGGCACCGGACAATGCGACCCGATTGAACATTATGAAGATCCATACGCGGAACATGCCGCTTGCGCGTGATGTTGATCTGGAACAGGTCGCGGGACAAGCCGCAGGCTACTCCGGCGCGGATCTCGAAGCGGTCTGCCGCGAGGCAGGACTCATCTCACTACGACGGGACATCAACACGACCAGTGTCACCTTGGAGGATTTCCGTGACGGAATGGAACGGATTCGTCCCTCAGTTACTCCTGACATGGAGAACTGGTACTTGGGATTCACGAAACGGTTCAAGAAAGAACGGGCCCCGGTTCCGATCACCTAGATGCTAAGCAGGGGCCTTTCAAAGTGGCTATGGCAATGAGCAAAGTCTGGAGCCCTAGGCCCGTTTCTCTCTCGATTGTCGAAGTATTGGAGAAGAAGGGAGCCATAACGGACATTGATCTATTGAAAGAGCTGAAGGGTAACTTTGGCGAGGTCAGCTTCCGCGAACTGAATACTCAACTGATGCGGTTGGAGATGGCGGGTGTGCTTCGAGTGTCCCGGTTGATGAAGGGGAAGCGACAGGTCGAACTTACCGGTAGGCCGGTTATAGACTAGTACAATGTCAGCAGCCGCAGCGGCGAAACCTTCCAGCGCTTCTCAGAACAGCGGTCCCCAGAAATGTGTGTACTGTGCAGGGTCGGGTCGCTGGACGAAGGATGTTCTTCCGGGTAAGCCGGAGAGCGTGTACTGTCCGCACTGTCACGGGTCCGGGTCTGGCGGCGAATCGCACGGTTCAGCATCGGAAGAATAGCAACTCATACTGGTCTACGTGGGTTCCGTGTTAGGATTATATCATGGCATAGACGCCTAGATTGATAGTGGTTTGATGATGACTTCGATGGATTCGCCGGTGAAGGTTGATGACAGCAGCTTCGACTCTTTCTTGTCGAAATATCCCCTGATCCTCGTAGACTGCTGGGCACCCTGGTGTGGGCCCTGCCGAATCGTCGGGCCGGTTATTGACGGCTTGGCGAAAGAGTACAGTGGAAAGGTGGCGTTTGGAAAATTGAACACGGACGAGAACCCGGCTACATCGGGCAGGTTTGACATTATGGCTATTCCGACGTTATTGATTTTCAAGAATGGGAAGCAGGTCGACCAGATCGTGGGCGCTGTCCCGAAGGCCCGGATAGAAGATATGCTCAAGAAGTACATGTAGAAACAGCCCCAGGCTCCTGGGTGCGCGTGCATCGGCTGAATAAATTTTTTCGAAAAAAGAATGCTTTTTTTCGCGAATCTAGAACGGACCAGGCCGAAAATAATTACTGAATCCACGTGACCTGACGGATAGTTGATCTAGGTTAGAGATAGCCTATTTCCTGGAAAAGCGTCTCCTCCTCTTAGCGATACTCTGGTATCTTAGGCGTCCGTTGGTCAGGTAGAACCCCGGGTCTCTGATGGTTCTGGGTGAGGTTCGAATCGACTAACGGAGTTGACGCCTTTGTCCAGAGGGTCCGTGGTGGATACAAGTTGACCGGTAAAGAGGACGATTCGAAACGGGAGGAGGCGCTTTCCGATCTCCGCCGGCTCACTCACGTCATTCTCGATAGTCTGGAAGAAGGGTCCAAGAACCGATTGCTCGATCCGAAGGAAATACGGCTTCTCGCCGCGACAGTCAACAGGTCAATCCGCCTCTATCTTAGAACCTTAGAGAAAGACCGAGCCAAGCCCCGACGAAAGAAGCAGAACGAGTCTCATGAAGAGGTTGCGTTAGAAGGATAGGAACGAGTGGGCAAGTCCAAGATGATTGACGAGGCGAAGGTTCGGGACAAGGCGATCCGCCGATTAGAACGAGCCGCCGACTTGGCCTACGCGATGCTACTGGATGAGAAGATTGATGCCAAGACCCGCCAAGGATGGTCGAAGAGATTCACGGACGCAGTCCGGACCCTAAACCATGTCGTAAACGACCGAGAAATCAGAGAGTTGGGCAAACGCGTCGATCTGATTCTAGAATACAGGAAGAAACTCGCAAGCGAATAAGCCTCTCAACAATCAAGCGCCAACCAAGATAGTCAAATGGGATCTCAGAGGCCCAGCTAGATGCACAGCTCGGTTCGGCGTGAGGTAGCTCGCGAATGGGAAGATATGCAGAAAGAATTGGCAGAGGAGGCCATAAAAGGAAAAGGACTCGTCGATGAAGGAATCATCGATTTCTGCAAAAACTGGCTCAAGCTTACACCTGCAGCCTACCAGGAACGTCTCCTCTTAGACCCGGCCCGGTTCATCGTAGCGAGATGGGCTCGCCAGACAGGAAAAACAACCTCAATCTCAGCAATTAGCTTGCACACCGCCCTATCTTCCGGCTCAAAGCGCATTGTGATTCTGGCGCCTAGCTGGCGTCAGAGCAAGAGGATGCTCTCCAGAATAGAAAGATCCATCCCAAAGAATCGCCGAAGCATTCTGACAGGACGATTGCACAAGACCAAGCTAGAGTTCGCGAACGGGTCAAGCATTGAGGCTCTCCCCAACAACCCCGAGACAATCAGAGGAGAAACATGCGACCTCATCATCCTCGACGAAGCCGCCTTCGTCCGATACGACAAGGAGCTCTACGACTCGACAGTCTACGCGCTAACTACCACGAACGGACGTTTCATCGCCGTAAGCACACCGGGATCACGGGACAGTCTCTTCTATGAAATGTGCAAGAACAACGATCTCTATGCCGAGTTCTCCCGCCACCATGTAAGCTATCGAGACGCGCTGGAGCCAGACGGACCCCTCAAAGAGAAAATGGTCGAGAGCCTCAAGGTCCAGATGAAAGCGGACCCGTGGCGATGGCAGAGAGAGATGGAGGCCGAGTTCGCCGAAGACGAAGAAGCATTCTTCCCACTAAATCTGATAACAAAATGTGTCTCGTACGAGTTGAAAACCTACGACGATTCGATCGCAATAACCGGGCAGGTGCCTCCTCTCGGAAACTACTACATTGGATGCGACCTAGGAAAGAAACAGGATCATTCAGTCATCGCGGTCGTGGAGAAGAAAGACGGCGACGTCAATCTGATCCACATGAAACAGTTCACGCTAGGAACCGACTACAGCCACATCATGGGTTACCTAGTCCGACTCGGCTAGAGACTCAACACTGTCAAGAGAACCAGCATCGACCAGACAGGCGTCGGAGAACCCTTCGTCGAAGAAGCAATCAAAGAAGGAGCGAAAAATCCCGAGGGCAGAATGATGACCGTGCAGGAGAAACAGAACATAATGACGCACCTCAGACAATTGATGGAACAGGACCGTCTACACATTCCGTACGATCCTGATCTGATAAACGAAATGAACGCCGAACAATTCGAATACACAAAAACTGGTCAGACACTGTTCTCCCACTCCAGCGGGACCCACGACGACCGACTCTGGGCACTCGCCCTAGCAGGCTACGCAGCCCGCTTCGAAATACCGACCTACCATCCTTCGGCGGCTGTCAGCGGGAAGCCTAATTCACACAGCTACATGCCGAACCTTCCGCGAAAACTTTGGAAGATGTGAAAGACGATCCGATGATGAAAATATGTCAGGTTCGAGAAACGGTATAGAAACACCATACTGGAAGGCTCAGGTATATATGCGGCTTTCTTCTTACGATCTGTATAGAAGATATACACTATGTCAGTCATGATGGAAGCTCGGAAAGTCCAGAAGGTAGGCTACTCAACCCTAATCGTCTCCCTCCCTAAGGACTGGGTCGAAGAGGTCAGCCTCAAACAAGGCGACATTGTCAGCTTCAGACGCGAATCCGACGGCGGAATAACCGTCTACCCGGGCCTGACCAAGGAACGGGAGAACAAGCGGTACATTATCGACGCGGACCTTTGCGACAGCCCTAACCTATTGACGAGGATCGTTACTGCCAACTACCTGACCGGGCATGATACTATCCAGATCATTTCGAAGAAAGAGCTCTCCTCACGGCACTTGGAAGAGGTCCGAGCGGTCAGCAGACGCCTCACAGGGCTCGGAATTGTCGAACAATCTCTAAAATCCGTCACACTGCAGAGCTTCGTGGACCCTACGAAATTCCCGATCTATGGGTTGATGCGCAGACTACAGATCATTCTCAGCTCAATGCTCGAGCAGGCGGTCAAATCGGTCGTCGAAGGACGGACCGCAATGGCCGACGAAGTCCTTCACATGGAGGAGGAAGCAGACCGGATCTACTGGATGATAATACGCCAACTACTCCTCGCAGTACTCGATAGAAGAGTCGCAAAGGAAGTCGGCATAGAGGGTCCCATGCACGTGGTTGGAAACCGCGTGATCGCAAAAAGCCTCGAACAAATGGCCGACTCCGCCAGCCACGTCGCATTGGAAGCACAGAAGCTGAAGGGCGACGGCAAGAACGTTGACCCGAAAATAACCAAGGGACTGATAGAGCTGAGTGAAAAGGTCCGCTCGCTAATCGAGGATTCATTCAACGCCCTGATGAAAGGAGATCTGAAAAAGTCCAACGAATGCATCGAAAGAGTAGAAGCATGCGAGATACTAGAACGATCACTCACTGCGGACGTCATGAAGAGCGTCAAAGATGTGAATCTCGCCGTAGGCCTACGGTCGATCATATGGGACGTAGGATCAATGGCAAGGGACTCAGTATCCATCGCAGAAGTCGGCATCAACCGGAAACTAGAGACACCAAGCGACTTCTGCATGTGGGAAAAAGCCTAAGATACGGGCTCTGGGTTGGGCGGGATCTGCTAGTTTTATTGCGTCACAGTTAGTTTTCCCGCAGATATGCAAATCCCGAAGGTTCGACATGTATTTGCGAATTTGCAGGGATGGGATGGGTTCCGAATTCCTTCAACTGTAGTTGAAGCATCCTGTAATCGTGCTCGACATTCCAAGGACCATGGGTGCGTCCAACACGCCGGTCCCTGTATCGAGTCCGTATACCAATACAGCAGTAAAACAGTAAGTTCCTATGCCATCTGGCGGACTGTAAACGAAACCTATGCTGCTCTTTAAGACGCCTCCCTGAAGAAGGAAGGAGGGGCTGGAAAAGGTTGTCAGTGTCCCTTGGGGTAAGACGACCGTGAAATCAATGAGGATGAGAAGGTTCAGAACACTAGGATTGTCTACTTTTGCTTTGAATGTCTCGCTACCCAATGATGCGACATGTTTCTTCCAAGACAGTTTGTTCCCTACGAATACTGGCTGAGGTTGGACAGAAAAAGAGATCGCGTCGTTCACAATATTTCCTAACTGTGTGCCAAGGACTTCCACCGTGGCCGTGAAATTCCCGGTTACGGAATAGGTATGGGTCATCGAGCAGTACTGTTGTAAAGTTGACACTATGGAGGTCGTGCCATCTCCGAAATTGAATGTGCACTGAAACGGCCCGACGCCGCCAGCGTAAGCGGCCGTATAGATTCTAGGCTGGTTGACGAACACTGTAGCGTTACTATTGAAAGATGTGAGCGCCAGTGGATTGGCTTGGCCGAAAGACTGGAGAAAATCGGTGTCTAAGGCGACGTACAGTCTCCCGTCCGCTACAGCTGGGAACCCGCCTAATTCATTTTCATAGTTCCAGATGGGTGCGCCGTTGGTTGCATTCCAAGCAGTAGCGCCTACGAAGACCATTCCATCGGCAATGGCGGGTGAGTACAATGGTTCGCCCTCGGTGCTCTTAATGGTCCATAGTAGGTTTCCATCTGTCTGATTAAGCGCGTAGATTTTTGGTCCCGTGTTGTAGGTGAAGTCTGAAAAGTAGACCCTGCCGTAGCCAACCGATGGTTCAGAGACGCCGCCGCTCGGAAGCTTTGTGCTCCAGATCTGACTTCCATCGGTCTGGTTGAACGCCCAGGCGAAGCCAGAGCTGTCGCCTACGAAAACTGCTCCGTTCGAAACCGCAAGTCCTCCCCCGCTAGTGTAGTACCCTTGGTGCGTTGGGTCGGACCATAGCAGGTGGCCGTCTCTCTCATTCAGAGCATACACATGGCCGTCATCCGACTGAAAAATGACTTCACCATTCAATACCACGGGAGTGCTCCATAGTTGGTTTCCTGTCGTGTAGCTCCAGATGAGTGTTCCAGTTGTTGAGTTCAGTGAGTAAAGCTTGCCGTCCAAAGAAGCTATGAACACCTGACCATCTGCTACAGTAGGTCCAGCCCAGGTTCCAGCGGTCATCGGATGGCTCCACAACAGTTGGCCGGTTGATTCGTTAAGCGAGTAAACGTTCAAGACCTGACCGGCATAGGATCCGAAGTACACTCTGCCATATGCTATTGCGATGGACTGGCTTCCTTCAGGTTCCAACTGCGTACCTCCAGTGTGTGCCTGAAAGGTCCAGAGCGTAACGCCGCTTCCCTCATTTAGCCCATAGACGTTGAAGTAGTCATTCGGAATGGTCGCGAAGCTCTCCTGAACAAATACCATGCCGTCCACGATCACTGGGGCTCTTACGCCGAGGATTGATGGCTTCGAGACCCAGTAAGTCTCGTTTGTTGTAGGCGCGGACGATTTTGTAAAGCCTGTCTGCCCAAGATCGTGGTGGTACAAAGGCCACGAATTGTCAGCTTCAGTTTGAGCCTGCGCGCTACCAGCAAAGGTCTCATTGGGGTTCGCGGACCGCAAGATGAGGGAACTTACTAATCCCTGATTGGTTGGATCGATAAGAGTCATGGGTTTAATGCTGATGCTGGGTCCAATCGTTCCTATGGACGCGACCAAAATAAACAGAATTGCAATCGGTATTCGGGAACGCAATCCTGAATCAACGAATAGAATTAAACAACATTGCACGATACATTAAAGCATTTTGGAGTGGAAGAATCACATCGCAAAGCCGACGGATCTGACACGCTCTTATCATAACACTATCGCTGAATCAGGCATCAATTGGAGAATAGAGACGTCAAGCGACTTCTGCGTGTGAGAAAGGACCTGATGACTCAACACCAAGGGTCAGTAAATTGGCCGCTGATTACGGCGATCTACTTGACGAGTAGAAGAATAGTTCTCTGAATCTTGAAGAGTTGCGCAGTGTTTCCTTAGTTCGGCGCTGAAAGCCAGTAGGAGTTTGTGCCTAAAATTGAGGATTCTCAGTATGTCTGTCCGAAGTTGAAGGCTACTGTTGCAAGGTCTTGTATGTTTACCGTCCCGTCCATGTCGACGTCAGCGTACGGGTTATAGTTCGGCTGTCCCATACAGCTTCCGAACGAAGCGGCCACAGTTGCGAGGTCGACGATATCGATCTTGCCGTCCATGTCAATGTCTCCCAGTTTCACACCGATTCCAACGAGGTATAGGAGGCCGATGCTGGTAGTGCCGTCTGAGATGTGTCCGTATAGGAGCGTATACAGTTCATAGCTTGTAGAAGACGTTGTTGATGACTGTTCTGCCCTAGCTGGTCCCGCAAGGACGAGCTTCCAGAGAGAGTTCGGAATGGGAGTTTCCATGACCGTAGTGGCAGAAATGCTCAATCTTCCATAGGACAAGACGGCTGTTCCCGAAATCACCTTCCAGACCCTGTAATCGCAGGTGGGAGAGGGGCATGCTAACCCTTGAATTCCTTCAGTTACGTTACCCGAGTCAACTGAGAAGACAACCGTGGTAGCGTTGCTTGACTGTACCGTCATGTTAAGGAAGAGCGTGGCAGGAAAGGTCGCGAAGCTTCCACTGTTGTTCAGGAATCCGCGGCCGAAGACCGATCTTATTGTGACTACTATTCCCGTGGGTGGAGCAGTAGCGATCGAACCTTCCTTGGTTGAACCAGGAGCCTGAACGCCCGTCAATGGCGAGGTGTGGTAGACTCCAGAAACCGACACGAAACTCATGAGGAAGATTAGCAAAGCGGCGAACAATATCGATCGCAAGCTAGACCCCTTGGTTGTGGAAACTATCTTCGTCGATATAAATTGATACGGAGTCCTCACCCCTAGGCCTTGCTAGGTTTCCGCGGTCATGAGTAAATCTAGCGAGGGCTCAAGAAGGAAAAGGCGGGGCCGATGCGTTACAGGGGCGTCCTTCGCCTAGTTCTTTCTTAGCTGAGCCAGTTCTTTTTCGACCGCGACAATTCTCTTGGGACAATTTGGGCAGTAGCTGGGCAACATAGCATAGACATTAGCGTTCATCTGCAGGAGAGGCTGGATCATCTGGCTAACAGCCGCAGCCCCTGGGTCCTGAGGGAGGACCTTGCCACGTTGCTCGAGTTGTTTCATCTTATCGCCCATGATGACCATTACCGGGCACTCGCCGAGACCATACACGCAGGAATTTTCGCCAGAGGACTCCATCGCCAAACAACCAAGCTTTCTGAATAGTTTGATTAATAGTCTCGCTCAACGAGATGCGCAGCGCAGATGAAGACTCTCCCGAACCAAGTTGTGATCATTGATGCCAGCCCTAGCGGCGTGTCTGGAGACAAGTATCTAGGCGCTCTACTCGACCTTGGAGCGGATCTTGAGAGTCTAAGGAAAGTCGCGCGGACAGTGTCCGAGAATTTCTCTGGTGCAGGCAAGGTGGTTGTCAAAGTTCGCAAAGTCGAGAGAGGAGAAATTGGAGCTCAGCACGTCGCTATAGAATCCGAGAAGGAGCCGGGGAAAAGCAAGGGAGTCCAAGTTCTTCGCGCCGCGGAGAAATGTGTTGCGAAACTTGGACTATCTGATTGGGGATCAAACTTCTCACTCTCCGTGATCAAGACGCTCCTACATGCAGAGTCAAGGGTACATGGACATCCGAAAAACGAGGTGGAGCTCAATGAGCTCGGGTCCGCGGACACCCTAGTTGATGTCTTAGGGGTCGCATGCCTGGTAGAGTCGTTAGGAATCGCGGGAGCCGCATGGTGGTCGTCTCCCGTCTCGGTTGGCGGTGGGACGACTAGATTCTCCGACAGGACATATCCGAATCCCCCACCCGCAGTAGCCGAGATTCTCCGACAATACAGTTTTCCAATGGAACGCGGGTCAGCAAATGTCGAGCTTAGCACCCCGACTGGAGTCGCTATAACAGTCAACCTCGTCCAGCATTACTCAGAATCCTATCCGAATTTCAAACCGGAGAAGATTGGCTATGGCGCCGGGTCAAAGGACCTTGAGGACGTTGCAAACGTGCTCAGATTAACCATGGGACACGGCCTTTCCTCGTCTCACTCCCACGACGAGATTGTAATTCTCGAAACCAACCTGGACGATGTCTCTGGCGAGGTAATAGGGCGCGCCATGGAGAAGCTCTTTGACTCAGGCGCGCGGGATGTCACCGTAGCTCCCGTATACATGAAGAAGAACCGGCCCGGCCATATCATCTCCGTCATAGCCGCGAAGGACAACGCCGAGACCCTTGCAGAAGTTTTGATGATCGAGACAGGCACCTTGGGCGTTCGAGAATTGCCGGTCATCCGACACATCAGTCCAAGACAGACTACTGTCATAGACGTGAAGGTCAAAGGTAAGAACTACCGGTTAAAGGTCAAGATGTCCGAGGATCACAAGGGTCGAATGATAGGAGCCAAACTCGAGTATGAAGACTTGAAGCGTGTATCCGACCAAACAGGACTAAGCGTCAGAGAGATTCAGAACTTGGCCAAACCAATCCTTGAAAACCTTCGAATGAAGCAGGCATGAAATGCAAGCAATCCAGAGAACGACTATCAGAAAGCTGACGCTGACCGCATCGCTTGCGGCGATCTACACAATATTCAGATCCATTCCGATCGACAGCCTGATAGGAATATCAGGATCAATCACCGCCGCGGGAATGATAGCTCCGATCCTCGGGATACTGCTCGAACCCGCCTACGGGATTGTGGCGGTCTTCTCCGGGACCATGATCGCCTCCTTGCTTCCATGGAACCCCCTGAACTTCTTCGGGCTAGGTTTCCTCCCCGGCGCGCTCAACGTAGCACTAGTCAGCCTAGTCGTAAGAGGCAGAAGGTCGGAGGCGACAATGATGTATCTCATTACGATCGGCCTCTTCATCATAAACCCCTACACAAGTCTCTTTGTCGGCAGTACACTACTCAGTCCTCCCATCCCATTCCTTTGGATGCACCTCGTTGCGCTCGCCGTCCTAGTCTCACCTCTAACCAAGAATCTCGCTACTAGAATTGAATCTCACAAGTACGCAAGCCTAGTCAGACCCGTAGTGGTCTTGGCATTCACCGGCACGATGGTAGAGCATCTGACCGGCGGCCTGCTCTTCGCAACGGTCGTAGGCAAGGCTGCTCTAAAGGCGTGGCCAGCCGTCTTCGTTCTTTATCCAATAGAGCGGACAATTCTAGTTGTCGGGGCGACCGTGATCTGTGCTACGCTCCTGACTCTCCTCAGGCCCTCAATCATCGAAGAGTCACTTGCAACTGCTGCTGTTGTCCCGACAAGCAGATTTCGGAGCATAGCCCGTTCGAGAAGGCGCTATTCCTTGGTTGGTTTTCTGCGAGGACGACTTCGGGCTCGACGAGGACCCGAATCGGCTTCAGGCAAGCCTTTAGCTCGACCGTCCTGAGTTCGTAAGGCTTCTTCTTTCACTAGCTCTGAGAATTTGTCTGCTCCCGACGCCAACGAAGCTAGGGCAAGTCCAGCTGTCTTCGCCGCTACTGTGCCGAAAGCGGCGGCCAGTTTGAGGCCGGATGCGAAGGCGACCATTGCAATCTGTTCTCCCGCCTTGATCGCTTCTTCTGAGGAAACCTGAGTATGTCTGCTTCGCGGTTTCCGAATCGCGTGAGTGTTCTCTGAGTCTCGGCGTGATTTTGAGCGGGACGAGTTAGCCATTCGAGTATTTCAGCGGCTCTCGATGTATTTAAGACAGAACAGCCGGAAACCGCGAGATCCAAGTCTGTAGTGGAGCATCGCTGGCTGTTGTGGGGGACGTTTGGTCCCCCTGCGGTTATTTGGCAAAGTAGTGAGTGTTAAGTAACGGCTATGCACAGATTTCCAAGCATATACGAGGTTCAGTGAGTGCCATTACCTAAGCCAGCGTCAGATGTAGAAGCTGAGATTTTCGAGTTCGTCAAGGAATCAGATCCCTCCACGGCCTTCCTGCAAGGAGCCAGCGAATACGCTGGCAAACTGTTCATTCCATCCAGGAAGAACCTGGAGAGAGTGGCAAGAAAAACAGATGAGCTGCGCCTCAAAGCCGAGAATAACTCTCAGCTCAAAGCACTAGACTCTCTGGCCGCTTCCTATGCTCTTCTAGAGCCGCAGGCACCACCCGACGGGGTCCTATCAGCATACTTCGGCTACATGATCAAGGAAGGAATCGTACCCAGTCATCTAAAACCGCTGACAAGGAATGCGGTCAGAGCGCTTCAGGCAGCAGCCCAAGAAGCCTCGGAAAAGAAATGGCCGACCGGCCTACGGCTCCTGACCCTCATCCGTTGCGACGGGCTTCTCGAAATTGTCAAGACGATCAAGAAAGAGACGACTGACAAGCAACTCAAAGAGTCGCTCGATGAACTTGTCGACGCTACCAAGAAATATGCTTCAATTTTCAGAGTGAAGGGGTTCAAGAACCAGGGCTTTGACGAAGTCTACAAGATCATCAAGAAGGAAGGCGCAGAGCTAGGTCGAGAAAAGATCTATGCCCAGGCCCTCCGACGCTTGTGGGACTATCCGGAAACGCCAGAAGAGGTAGAGGCAAAAGGCCTCAAATTCCTAGAGCGAGAGTTTCCCAGATTCAAGCGAGTTACTGAGAGGCTGGCCAAGAAGTACGGTGTTCCAGCCAAAGCAGAAGAATTATCCAAGGCGATAACCAAGAAACGATCTGTCAAGCAGAATGAGATTCTCCCGTTCTTGGGAGAGCTTCGCAAGCGCACTGAGCGGGTTGTGAACAAGGACATTGTCAGAATTAATCCAAAGTATGAGACGAAGGTTATCGAGACACCTCTCTACCTGTCAGGTATTTTTCCAAGTGCAGGTGCCTTCTTCTACGATAGCTTCACCAGCAGCCCCAAGGAGATCTTCATGATCACAACAGACCCGAGACGAGATCCGAGCACCGTGCCGGGAGAACTGCTGAACGGACTAATCCATGAAGAATACGGGCACTGCGTCCACGCCTCGAACACAGCCGTCGCCTATGGCGCTAAACCAACGCGGACAGACACGCTCTTCACGCCATTGTCTGCGCTCTCCGAGGGCATATCGTTTCAGCGGGAAATCGAGTTCCAAGAAGTCATGGACAAACTGAAGACTGGAAAAGGCTTGACCAGTGACGAGAAGGCCCTGGTCCAGTTCTTCGAGAAACGGGGCGGTCTAGAAGTCTGGGCCGACGAGTACGAATTCTATACTTGGATGTGGAGAATCGTTCGTTTCCTGAGAGTAATTGGCGACGCCCGGATAAACTCTGGAAAACAGTCACTCGCTGACTTTATCGAGTGGGCGCACAAGAAGACCGGTCTATCAAAGAGCACCGTGTACCACCAGCTCTTCCCAGCCCACCAGGGCTACGGACCCGGATACGCGTCCACCTACGCAATAATAGGCGAAAGCATCCGGGAGATACAGAACAAAGCCAAGCGGAACGGCAAGAACCTCCTCGACTTCAACACGTACGCCTGCTCCATGGGCTTCCCGGCACGGACAATATTCGAACAGCGACTCCGCGACTTCGCCGCGAAATAACTGTCAAAAAGCATCTTCCGAAACGATCGAGTCGGTCGGCAGACCGTTTTTCGGGGCCAAATCGTCGAGCCTTAAAAGGACACGGCGTCGCCGAACAGTTCTGGCCTAATAAGGTCGAACTTTACAGTCCCTCAGGTCCAAGCCCGCTCATCACTTTCCTGCCAAACTGTCTCAAGCATCCTTCAGCATTGTCACCGGTCCTGCGAATGAACGTGAAAGGGAATGCGAGGTCTAACAGATGCTCTACCAATGATAGTCAGCATCGCCAACAACAAAGGCGGAACAGGAAAGACAACTACCGCGGTAAACCTAGCTACCGCCCTAGCACAATCCGGTAGAAGGGTTCTACTTGTCGACCTGGATCCTCAAGGAAGCGCCACAGTTAGTTTCGGCTTTGACAAGAGCAAACTCCTCTACACAGTCTATGACGTGTTCGCCCAGTCCAGAAATATCGAAAGCGTAGCACTAGATACAAAGGTCGAAAACTTGGCTGTCGTACCAAGCAATCTAGACTTGGCCGGTGCTGAGGTCGAACTCTCCTCTGTCCGGGGCCGAGAGTACGTTCTAAAAGAAGCACTATCCGGCGCAGCCCGAAAGTATGACGTCATTCTACTCGACTGTCCACCCAACATTGGAATCCTCACGGTCAACGCGATAGTTGCCTGCGATCTGTTGATGGTCCCATTGCAGGCTGAGTACTACTCGATGGACGGCTTCCCAACACTCCTCAAGTTCATCCGCATGGTCAAATCCCGTGCCAAGACAGACTTCGACTTCATCGTACTTCTAACCATGTTCGACGGAAGAATGGGCCTCTCGAAGCGGATTCAACGGGAACTTAGAGAGAAGTTCGGCGACCACGTGCTCAAGAACGTGATCCCCCGATCGATACGAATGGCCGAGGCTCCCAGCAACGGCACGCCTGGAATCATCTATAGTCCAAAGAACAAGGCATCTCAAGAATATGCGAAGCTTGGAAAGGACCTGATGGAAAGTTTCCTTGCAGAAACGGTGCTGACCAAACTTTCATCATAGCGGAATTATCCGTTATCTAACTCCCATCGACGCTTGGCTCGCATCCTTCCAGTTCGGTCAAAATTTGCCCAGAGTCCCACGATGGAGATAAAGAGTGCAGCGAAGATTATCGGATATCCAAAGTTTCCCGTGAGAATTGCGAGCGCTATTAGCAGACCCATGATTATGCCTGAGACTTTCAGAAAAAGGGGGAAGCGTTTTCGCCGCTGGACCCAGCTTGCCCAGATCGGGTGAAGAGTCCTGTTGTGGTCATCCATCTCGTCCGCAGGAACCCTTGCTCTACAGATCTGACAGCGCATGGTTCTGTGAGGGCCTTCGTTTATCCAAGGATCAACGCTCCCGACAGATTGAGACTTCGCGTCGAGGCTTCCACCGCAGGCGCCACAAGTAAGTTCCTCATCGAGATTCAGCGACCCACAATGCGTACACTTTTTCGAGACGGTCACCAGTCCAAAGTTAGAGTAAGGTGCCTATTCAGGTCATCGTGAACGTACGTTATTGTCGCGTTCAACCATTCAATGAATTGGCTTCATGAAATGTGCGTGCGGCGGGTTCTCCTTTTGGATCTCGTTGGTTGTTAACTCAGATTGCCTATCCTCTAGGCTGATTCTCGATCAATGAGCTTCTCAGAAAAGGATAAGAAAAACGTGAAGGAATGGAAGATGTCGGAGGAGGGTGACCTATGCCTCTGCTACTAGTGGGATTCTGAACAGTTCTTTGGTGAGTGCTTTGTATTGTTCTGAGGCTGGGTTCTTTGGTCTGTAGACTATGCCTGGGAGGCCTTTGCTTGGTGCTTCTGCCATTCTGACCGATCTCGGGATTACTGTTTTCAGTGCTCTTTGGCCGAAGTTGTCCCAGACTTGCGACTGGACTTTTCGTGAGAGTGCGGTTCGTGCGTCGTACATTGTTAGTACGATGCGGAAGTCAAACTGGGCCTTCAGTCTTGATTTGACGAGGTCCATTACTTTGATGAGTGTCGGTAGTCCTTCCATTGGAAAGAATTCGCACTGGACTGGGATGAGAACCAGATCTGATGTGACTAGCGCATTTAGTGTCAGGAGCCCAATGTTGGGTGGGCAGTCGATGATGATGTTGTCATAGTCTTGCTTGATAGTTCCCAGAGCTTCTCTGAGGATGTATTCGCGGCCGGGGATGCTGGAGAGTTCGATTTCCGCGCTTGCCAGGTCAAGGTTGCTGGGTAATAGGGATAGGCCGTTGAATTTTGTGGCGATGATCGTTTCTTGGATCTTCCGGGTCTGGGAGAGGACGTTGTAGATAGTGCTGCCGAGGGTTGCCTTCTCGAGCCCGACGCCGGTGGTTGCGTTTCCTTGCGGGTCAAGGTCGACGAGGAGTGTGCGTTTGCCTTCGAGTGCGGTTGCGGCTGCGAGGTTGACTGATGTTGTTGTCTTGCCTGTTCCACCCTTGTTGTTTAGGACGCTTATGATCAAGGTTGGCTCTCTAACCATTAGGGATAAACACTAAGACAATATTTCACAGGAAACAGACAATGGCTGTTAGTATTTCACACTAATTAGCACTGAAAACGTATGGAAGTATAGTCAGCAATGGTCATGATCCGAAGTCTAGAATATAACGGCGGAGAGTAATCCGGTGTTAAGCTCCTACTAATTACTCGATATAGCATCGTCGAAACGATAGCTTGGATCACTCAACGATTGTTTCCATAGGCCGCAAGAATTGACACGATTGGCTAAATCGAATCCGGGTCTTATGAACGCTGGAACCTAACTAGATGGACCTTTGATTCTGACCTTTACCTTCTTTTTCCTAAGTCGGGACATCACGTATCCGAAATGGCTTTTGTCTTCCGCAATCTTCTCGGGTGTAATGACGCCTCGTCGCCCGAGTTTCTTCATTCCGACGAGCAGAGCTACTGACGTGCATGGGTATGC
>JAJPJY010000135.1 GCA_021323995.1 bacterium
GTTGATAGCGTTTATTGGGGGTCAAATAAGGTCCCAGATTTTCATTTTCTGCGCGACTTCTTGGACTTGAGAATCCCGTCAGAACGGATAGTCGTCCCGCGAGTCTCAATGCCGGAACCCCGACCCTCCTCCACATCCGACCGTCGAACTTGACCGCAACGTATACCAAAATCAGAAGGCCGATGATCGACAGGGACCTCCACCAAACGGAGGTAACTCTTAACTTCGTATTCGTTGTTCTTGAACGAGCCTCCCCTCAGGACGCACTGATACGGAGCAGTTTGACCAGAATCTTCAACGAATTCCCAGACATTCCCCGCCATCTCTGCGCAACCGTAGAAGCTATTGCCCTCTGGGAATCGTGCGACATCGCTTGTGCCCTCCATGCCACTTTCGACAGAATTACAGTGACCTAGGCGGAATCCTGATCCCCACGGATACTGAAATCCTTCCACCGACCTGGCACTGATCTCCCACATATCCTCTGAGGGAAGGCACCACAGCCATTCTGGATCCGGATATTTGCGGTTTAGCCATCTCACGAATGCATTCGCTTCACGACGGCTGACACCGGCTACAGGATGATTCGGCTTTCTTGAGGGATATCTTTTATTGGACCGCCAAATCGACGGTCCCCGAGTCTTCTTATCCTGCGTAAGAAACCCTCTCGGCGGAGCGCCTTCCCACAACTCATTCGCTAGATATCCCCCGTCTTCCACGAACGAGAGAAATTGTTGATTCGTTACGGGATAAATACCTATGCGGAAGCGTGGAGGAAGGGAGAGCTCATGCTGACCACGTGTTAAGACAAATGGGCCGTGTCGCTCCTTCGGATCGTCTCGATACACGACCGCCTCGTGCACGTTCACCTCCACAAGGCCGTAGTCGATGAATTCGTGTCGGCCTATGGACTGATCGTTCAGTGACGTAAGCAGAGCCTTCTTCAGATCCGCCCGTGAAGAATCCGAATCGTGAATCGGAGTACCTCTTTGTATTAAGAGCGCTTGACGCAGTCTCTCCCGCTGTTCTCCGTTAGCTCCGTCGAGCAACATTTTCGCGGCGAAAAGACCTTGGTACTGCTCGAATGGTGATAGTGCATCTTCTATCGCGTGGATTGCTATATCAATGTGCCGAAGAGACTGCTTCCCTTCGATTATGGCAAGGGCTACTAAGCGGGTTCCCGGACGATTCTCCTCAAATAACTTCTGGACATACGACGATTCAGTTGGGAGATCACGCCCTGCGTTTCTAATCTCATAGACCAAGGAGCTCATCAGTCGAGTTCTTCCTTCGCCTCCCGGTTGTGTTTCACGAATCTTCTCGTATTGATTAGCATAGTCATGGAATACCGCGTCAATAACGAGTCTCACCACGGGCCGGATTGCCTGAACCTCCCAGACTTGCCTACGCCGATTCAGCACGCTGAGTGCCTCAAACGGTTTCCTGACCTGCAACTGCTGTGTCGCGAGCCGACTTGCATATAGAATCCAGTCCTCATCTTCTGCCTGATTCCACTGGTCCGCTGGCAATTCCAAGTCCATCCGCGAAGCAAGATAAATCTGACTAGCTGAAGGCAGCTCGAGGATCGACGACCCTAAGTAGGGCCTTAACCCATCTCGCCACCGAGACGCCAAAACTTCCCGACCGACTCCCAACGCTAATCTGTGGTAGATCTCCTCGGCGCGATGCGCCGCATCGGCATGTTTTCCATAGAAATCAATAGCGGCCTCATGGATACGAGTCAGTTTGTCTGACAGCACCTTATCCTTGGGGGTCTTCTCAGACAGATCGTCGAGAAGGATAGATCTCATATCCGCGCGATGAATCAGAATTGCCTCATCCCCACTGCTGGAAGTTAGAATCGTGGTCAGCTGAGCCTTCATAATACTCAACAAGTCTCGAGCATCGTTGATCGACTCCACCGATATTCCGCACGCTGGAGCCAGGACACTTTGGAGGACTTCGGGAGTGATAACGCGGAGGATCAGTCCAGGGTATGCTAGCTGCTCAATTCTCTTGTCTCTTATGTGACTGAGAATCCGCTTATAGAGGACAACTTCAATGCTTTTCTCTCGAAATAATGAGAGCCAGCCCGTTCGCAGACCGTCGATGCCAGCCTGATCTACACTTTCCAACTTCGCTACGTCCGCAGCGAGCCGAAGTACCAATGGGCTACCACCGACCTGGTCAAAAATCTTCTTTGCAACCTGCGAGTCTCGAATACCCAAACCAGCCAAGAATGATACTGCTGCTTCTTCGTCAAAATTACCGATCTCGATCTTGCGGACCTGGAAGCGGGATAACTTGATATCGACACGCCCACACAGAACTGTCCTAAGCCTTGGCACCATCGACTGAAGCTGGTCGAGGAATTCCAACACCTCCTCTACGAATGCAGCACTTCTAAACTGCACCTCCTCGAAGGTATCAAGCACGAGTAGGAGCGGTTGGTCGTCTCTTTTGATGGAGGTCAGAAACTTTACGAAATCAGACATGTACTGCTGACGATCGGTGAGTCTCAGCGACTTTCCATCCTGCGACGGCCGATTCAGGATATCCGCTAAGACTGCTGAGCTAGCATCGACTGATTCGGCTTGCTGCTTCGCAATTCGCAAGTCCCATTCCTCGGCCACTCGTTTGTATTCATCGTTTGACTCCGGGAATTGAATCGCAAGCTGTCGCATGACTTCGACGAGTAAGGAGACCGGTTCCTCAGCCAGGAGCCCCGGTCGATCAAAGTCTAGATAAGCAAAGGGAAACCGCGCAGTCTCTTCGACTTCCGCATGTTCCAGAATGAATTTGGCGATTAAAGTGGACTTCCCACATCCTCCTGGACCATTGACAAACAACGGAGGGCGGTCATGAATGCTGAATATGAACTCCACCGTTCGGCTTATCGACTCAACCAGATGCGTTGACCCATAAAAACCCACATAATCGGCGAGTCGGGACAATTCCTCCACTCGACCGGCAAAGTACGAGCCAACCAACCCCCGAAAGGGCTGGAGGAGCTGCCAACGGGCCAGACGGTGTCTGACAGCATCTATTGGAGGCAGCAATTGAGAAAGTTCGGGAATTCCATCCAGCCAGTCAGATATCTCCAACAATGATTTGGCGTGTTCTGCGAACTCAGTGTCTGCAATTGGTGGAGGATTCTTCTTGAGATACTCTTCAAACAAGCCTTGAGAAAGGCTCTGCAATCTCTTTGGGTTGGAGTCTAAGGCAGATTGGATCCGCCCTTCAGCGAGAAGCCTCCGCAGGGCCGCCTGCCTAACAGGAGTTTTCAAAGACCATGTCGCTGTCCCTTCTGTACTAGAGGCAACATCACAATCGGCCAAGAGTTCAGCCTTTGCATTCGACAAGGGTGACACTAGGCCATTTGCCTGCAGGCTCTCGTAATCGAACAAGGCTAGAACTGCGGCCGCCTCGCGATACCGCCACAAATCCTCCGACCCGGCCCACGGATCCCTCGTTGGGCGTTGGATTAGACGTTCACGGAATGAGAGGCTTTGCTCCAATCGCTACCCTTCTCTTATGATTTCGACAGCGTCACTGACAGCCATGTTCAGTAAGAGCTGATTCTCAGCCATCTCAGGGTGCTGCTGCGTATACTCAGCCAGCTTCTCGTAGACGCCCATCACATACTCAGATAGCTTCTCCTGCGCTGGCACAGATCCATATATTTGCTGATGGACCTGTTTCAAGAACTGCTCTACTTCACCCTTTTGAATCGGTGTTATTTTCTCCCGAAACATAAATCCAGAGACCGCTACAGGAAGGGAATAGGTGTAGTCCACCAAGATCAATTTATAGTCCTGCGTGCTCTGGACACGCTGCGCAATCTGAGCAATCAAATCCTGAACCTCTTCGGAGGGTATCTTCTGTCTGAAGCCGTCAAGAACTATCCACCACATTATCCTTTGCGCGCTCAGGATTTCCGGAATGAGCCACTTTGAAAGCTCTTGGTTCCATCGGGAGGCTTGCTGCTCTCCACGACTAGGTAGCCCAGTAACATCGAGTCGCATGCCCTTCGCAATATCAATAATGAGTTTAGGCGGATCATAGTTGTCGTTGTCGAGGTCAACGTATGCAAGGCCAGAACGTGGCTGGTTGGCTGACAGAAAAGTAACTAGCTCCTTCGAATACGTCTTTCCAATCTTTCTGCGCTCGCCCGTCACCAGCAGGACGTTCCTGCCGTCACCGACGCTCATTCTTTTAAGGAATTTCCGAAGATCTGCCCGCCCAATGAATGACTTTCCTCCGAAGACGCGCAGAGCATCACAGGGATGCGAAAAGGGAGAATGTGTGGCGGGATCCCAGCCTGGATATGTGATGAGAAAGTCCTTGATTGCGGCGTTAGATGGCCGTTCCTGCACGGCCACTGACACAAGTGGCCCCACCCACCCTTGGCTGTTGGCTGCTCCAACCAGTTCTTCAAGCTGTTCAGGAAACGTCAGATTGGCGGTTGTGTAATCTGTGAACTTGCGACTTAATCTGAGCAAGAGGGTCGTCACTTCATGCACTGTGAACCCCCCATTCAGGGCCCCGGCGAATTGTACGATCTCAGGTCCTGTCATTGCTTATTTGCTTCCATCAAACCACGTCCAGCTTACTCAGAAAGCTGACAATTGCGTCGATCGGAATACCCTCGTTGAATTCTGGGCGATGGCCAGGAGAGAAATTGGGGTCTCCAGCATGATGCAGTGCAATGAGATTCCAATTCTGATCGAAACAAGGAGAACCGGAAGAACCACTCTCTGTATTCGTCGAATACCGAACCCTAGATCTATTGGCGTTTACAGACTGAATCGCATCAGTAGAAAGAGCAAGTTTGATCGGATCTCCCTCTGGATGTTGAATAATGAATAAGGGTGAGTGAATCTTGAGATCAGGTACCGCGCCCGCACCTGGAAGGGAAATCCATCCGCGCCGATCCCCTTGTGCCTGGGGTTTATCACCTATCACCAGGCTCCCCACGGACTTTGCCAATCGAATTACAGCGCAATCGAGCTGATCCGACAGCGGCTCGTGCCCGTTTGGATTGTTGGCGCTCAAAGCAACTCTCCAATCTTTCGCTAGCGCAACAGTTGATCCCGGATTGATCGCACTGTTCTTCAGCACTTTATAGTCAAATCGGCAAATAGCATCTGCCGCTTTTGCACGCGGTCCTTGGTAACTTCTATCGTTGTCTTCAGCCGCAGCAATGCATCGGACAACGTGCCAATTTGTCATTACCAGATCAGCAGCGATCAGGAAGCCTGTCCCGAACACCTTTCCTCCTCCCTGGACGGAAATCTCGATCCTACACACGCACACTTGGAGTCCTCCTGCTGCTTCCAACCATGTGCCCAAGTCTAAGAACGAGTTTGACTCTTGAATGAGCCGTTCCAAGCTGGCGTCATCAGGCGCAATTGCCGCCTTCTCGCCGCGCGCCAAACGCATTAGGGCGGTGTTCTTCGGCCTCATTTCAACAGCTTTGGCTATGAGCAGATCCTCTTTATCCCGACGCGAGTAGGCGTCAACGAGGTCACCAATGGCTGCTTCCCAAGGCTTGTTGGCAGACGTATACCGATTAATGCGATCGCCCAGGCGATACAACAACAGATCAGTCAGCTCCTGCTCTGAAAACGTATCGAATAGTGCGTCTCGCCATTGAAGTTGTTCCGGTCCGGTCAGCATGAGGATTCCTCATTGGTTCTAAACCGCTTCGCCGGTTCGTCGGGCGTCGTTCTTCCGCTGAAAGGTCGATCGACCTCTTTCAGCGAATATGCTCGCACATGCCTTGGCATAAGGGCTATACCCCTGGAAGAATGAATTGATCAGTGAGAATCAGATTGAGTCGTATTGCTCGGCACCGACTTGGCGACCCGCTGTCTGGGCGGGCTCCCATTTCTTAGAACTGATTGCCTCCGATCTGCTTCGTCTTGACTCCCTTGTCCATACTTTCCTTTCAAGCCAACCACCCGTATTCCTCCCCGAGCAACCGATCCATCTTTATTGAGCAGTGCCCATCGGACTGTGGCGCCACCTGCAAAGCTGAGGCCGTCGCCCATGAACAATGTTCGGAATAGGTTGCGACTTATCCGATAATATCCTCCGCTGGAAACCACGCTCGCATGAAGATAAACAGGATCACTTAATTGCAACGCCTCTGCACGGAGAAGGCGTGCGAGCGCAATCAAGCCGCTGCTTGGCTCTGTCTGGTTCAATTGATTCTGAAGATCTGCTAGTCGCTCGTCCAAGCGCCCGAGGGGGTCCACAACAGGAGCAAGATCTCGCCGGATGGCGGAAACTTCAACAGACAAGCTGTCAAGCGCCACTTGATCCTTCTTCTTCGCGGCCTTGTCAAGGTCAGCTTCAACGCGAACCAACTCGCTAACAAGCGGAGCAACAGAGGCCCATGCGGCAGATTTCGCCTCCTGAACTTTGTTTAGATTCCTCTGCAATGTGCTCTCGTCATGCTTGGGAGCCGTTAAAACGACCAGATCCGGTACGTAGACGCTTTGTGCCCCACGGTGTCTTACTTCTGCGGCCAGTGCGATCTCGAATGCAAGTGCGTCTACAAGCGTCTTTTCTCCGTGGTATTCGACATCTTGCCTGAACATGCTTATAAGACCAAGCGCTGCACCCACGACAGCCGTTGCAGTCGTCGGAGACGAAATTGTCGCAGCGGCAACGGCAGCCGCTCCGCTCACAAAACTTTCGAGGTGCTCTTCCGGTTGAGATGTCCGCTTCACCAGGGACCGCGCCTGCTCCGCAACGCCGTCATAGTCACGCCTCAAGCAATCGAGTAGAACGTAAACGGCTTGAAGATTCGCGAAATCTGCGAGGAGACGGATGCCCGCAATCACCACGATCTTGTTTCTGACAGAGTCTTCAATTTCCGCTGCAATTGTCGTTGCGATTTCAACAGCACTTTCGTAGCTCAGACGCTCAGGATCAAAAAACATTTTGTCGTCGATGGTAGTTTTCCCTTGCAGCGGCGTGACTGAGGTAGAAGGCGAAGGCGTATCCGGCATCTCTGCTCCCCGCTATTGTGGTGCTACTGTACAAGGTAGTCCATATTTCTTGTGTATCGTGCAAATGTCATCACGCAGTTTTAACAGCTGGTCTTCTCTCGTAAGTGATGTCAACTCGTCGGCATTCTTGTTAGCGGTATTCCTCGCGTCGACCAACGTTCCCCCTATGCTGTTCAAAGCATCAACAGTCCCGGTATCTAGCCCGCCGGTGGTGCCTAATTTGAAAGTTTTTAGACCGCCAGTGGCTTCGATGAAACCGAGATCATACGAAAGCATCTTGCTATGTCGGTTAGCAGGTAGCGAAACCACTGTACCAAGTTGAGCCACTGAGAAAACACCTGCTCCATAGGTTTTCTTACCGTCGGCGAAGACCGCCTTAACCTGTGCGGGAATCCTATATCTAAAACTGCGTTCCCCATTGGCGACGTCCGCTAGTTTTGAAAACAGTTGTCGATCTTTGGAAGGATAATAGTCAAGAGTCAACGATGCCGGAGACGCAGTCGAACAATCCGTTTCGTTCAGAAGAAACTCCGCGGGAATTACTTTAACTGCAGGTGGTACTTCCGAAAACGCGAGACAAACTCCTTTGGAAGGATCCATTTTAAAAACCGTGATCGGTGCTCCTGCATTGAGCATACGAACATCCAGGGCGCCATCCCAAGTTGTTGTCTTTTTAGTTCCCAGGTATAGAACAGTGAGCTGATGCTCAATTTCGGTTTCGATCCTGGCGAGCAAAGCGACGGGTTCCATCGACTGGCTGGTGCCAGTGAGTATCTTCGCCCTTGCATTTGTCAAAGGGATTAATGCGTTTACGTACTGTCTGGTTGCAGCTGTGAGCAGAACGTCGTCGTGCAGAAGAGAATCACGATCGGCCTTCTTCATCGCACAATAATTGCCAACCAATGAAGGCGTGGCAGTCGCTCCGTATTCGCCCAGAATGGGTATGACGAAGTTGTCCGTCGGGCTTGGGTCGTCTGGACAAGGAGGTTGTGGAATTCCCCTCTGGTCTACTGTAGCTGCGCCAAGTGCAGCCTTAGTGCCCAGACCCGCCAGTAGTTTTAGGCTCGACAAGACTACGTCGCCGGTTCTATTAGTAACGGAAGAGGAAGCTGCAGAAGGA
>JAJPJY010000036.1 GCA_021323995.1 bacterium
CTTCGACTCAAGGTGGCAACGCATCCAACTCTCAAAGAATGGTGTAGTCACCTTCACAGCTCCATCTCTCGGACAGACAAGGAGGCTGGCAGCAGTCATGTACACTGACATGATCGGCTACACGTCCCTGGGGCAGAGGAACGAATCCTTGTCGCTATCTCTTGTCCACGATCAGGGCGGACTCGTCAGGCCTATTCTTGCCGACTATAACGGGCGGGAGGTGAAGACGATGGGTGATGCTTTCCTAATCGAATTTCCAAATGCGCTTGATGCTGTCAAGTGTGCCTACGAGATCCAGAAGAAGGCAAGAGAGCACAACACTCCCTTGCCTAACGACCGGAGAATTCACTTGAGGGTCGGCATACACCTAGGTGACGTAGTAGAAGATCATGGAGATATTCTGGGCGATGCTGTCAACGTCGCTTCGCGGATTGAGCCTCTTGCCGAACAGGGGGGTGTCTGTCTGACAAGGCAGGTCTATGATCAAGTCCAGAACAAGTTCGAACTTCCACTCGAAAGCCTTGGCACCAAGACTCTCAAGAATGTGGCAACGCCGATCGAACTCTACAAGGTCGTGCTGCCCTGGCAAGAAGAGAGACTCTCGTCGCCAGCCCAGCCCGACAAGAAGCGGATAGCAGTCCTCCCATTTGCAAATATTAGTCCCAGTCCAAGCGACGAATATTTCTCTGATGGCATGACCGAAGAACTAATCGCCACACTCTCAAGAATCAAGAATCTAGGCGTCATCGCACGAACGTCAATAATCAGATACAAAGGCCTGACAAAACCAGTCGTAGAGATCGGCCGAGAACTCAACGTCGGAACAGTATTGGAGGGCAGCGTTCGAGTCGCAGGCAAGAAACTCCGGATAACAGCGCAGCTGATAGACGCAGTTACGGAAGAACACCTCTGGGCAGAGATCTATGACCGTAATCTCGAAGACGCGTTCGCAATCCAGACAGACATCGCGAAAAGAATCACAAAAGCCCTGAAGGTCCGTGTTCTGCAGAGCGAGACGCTCCGGCTTGAGAAGAAGGCTACGGGAATACCCGACGCTTACTCTCTCTATCTCAAGGGTCGACACTCGCTAAACACGAGAACAGAGAAAGGGCTGAAAGCCGCCATCCAACACTTCGAGGATTCGATAAGACACGATTCAAAGTTCGCTCTCGCCTACACTGGGCTGGCTGATGCCTACTCGATCCTAGCATCCTACTCCCTAGAATACGTTCCACCAAGGGAAGGTTTCCCAAAAGCCAAGACAGCCGCCGAGAAAGCACTCTCATTGGGCGACAATCTTGCAGAGGCTCACGCATCCCTTGGCCTAGTCAAGTTCTACTATGAATGGGACTGGAACGGGGCCGAAGCAGAATTCAGGAAGGCTCTCAAGCTGAACCCAGGATATGCCCAAGCCCACCAATACTACGCGGACTTTGTCAAATCATTCGGAAGATTCGACGAAGCACTAGAAGAGATGAAGAAAGCACTGACCCTAGATCCCTTATCCTACTCGATCAACACCGGAATCGGTCACGTACTTTACCTCTCCAGACAGTACGACCTGGCCATAGACCAGTATCGGAGAGTTGTCGAGTCGGACCCCTCCTTCGTCCCAGCACGGCTCTGGTTCGGAAGACCTTACTTGCAGAAGGGCATGTTCAAGGAAGCCATCGAACAGGTCGAAGAGGCAGTCAAACTGTCGCATGAGACTACTGTCTCGCTTGCCACGCTCGCGCAGGCATATGCGGCGGCGGGTCGAATGTCCGATGCCAAGAAGACTCTCGACAAAATATTGACGAGAAGCGCTGAGCAGTATGTTCCTTCATACTGGATCGCGCTTGTATACACAAGCTTGGGAAACAACGATGAGGCTATGAAATATCTAGAGGGAGCATTCCTTGAGAGATCAAGTTGGCTTGTTTGGGCAAACGTCGAGCCGAGATTCGACTCATTACGATCCGACAAGCGATTTTCCTCTCTTCTAGCCCGCATCGGGTTCAACCCTGCTGAGAGTCGAAAGCTAGAATGAAGTCAAGTACAATTCCTGCCCCGAAAGACAAGTCTCCCTCCCAGGAGATAGACGCTATTATCAAGAACCATGATGATTGGCGGGGCGAGAAATTATCACTCCTACGCGCTTTGATCAAGAAAGCCGCCCCTGCCTTGGTCGAAGAAGTGAAGTGGAAGAAACCAAGCAACCCGATGGGAGTCCCGGTCTGGTCCCACGATGGAATAATCTGCATAGGGGAAGCGCTCAAGAATGCTGTTAGGCTGACGTTTCCCAAAGGTGCCCGGATCAAAGATCCAAGAAAGCTCTTCAACACGCGTTTAGATAGCAACACAGTTCGCGCCATCGACATCAACGAGAATGACAGCATCAACGATGTCGCACTGAAGAATCTCATCAGAGAAGCCGTGTCGCTGAACCAGACGAAGGGGAAATCTGCCTAAGACACCGGCTGGGCTGTTTTAAAGCCACCAATCCTTCCCGAGACCAGGGAAACCATCCCTACCTAGCCGGAACGAGAGTACTGAAACTCTCTTTAGTCAATTAATAAGTCGAACAACAACGAGCTATCATGATGGCAGGAGCAAGATGCCCGCGATGCGGCGCTGGAATCGGAGCCGGATCTCCGTTCTGTCCGTATTGCGGAGCCCAGTTGGGTCAAGCTATGGGCCAGCCTGCGGGACCTATGGGACAACCTATGGGAGCGCCCTATGCGGCTCAGTATTCACCGGGAAGAATCGTGCCCCAGTTTAGCGGCAACGCGTACATCATCGACCAGAAGATTCTAGCGATCAGAGACACCTTCGGTGTCAAGGACAGGAACGGGAACCTGCTTGCTTATGTGAAACAGCAGCTCGTCAGCTTCGGACCGAAATTCTGGTACGAAGATAGTGGCGGTCAGCGGCTGGGCGAGATCCATGGCAAGGTTCTAGCCGTACGCCCAACCTATGAGATCTACAACTCGCAGGGACAGATGGTTGCCCAGGTCAAGAAGAAGATCGTCTCGCTACTGGGAGAGAAATGGTGGATGGAGGACTCATCCGGCCAGGAGATCGCGAAAATCAAAGGCAACGTCTGGGAACATGACTATACAATCCAGGACATGTCGGGCCAACCAATCGCTCAGATCCACAAGAAGTGGGTCTCAGTCAGAGACTCCTACGGTATCGAGATCTTTAGCACATCTATCGATCCGTACTTGATACTATCCTACGCCATCAGCCTGGATCATACTGAGAAGAAAGAACATCACTAGGCGTTTTCCGTCCTTCGGCCATAAACCCGTTAAACCCTCTCGTCCCGCACTTGTCGCGGGAGAAGGACCACGATAAAGACCAGAGTACTCATCGAATATACCGCCCTCGCCGTGTGGACGGTCGCGGCGATTCTTGTAGTCCTCCTTTTCCCGGGTCAGACCTACGCGGTTGCACTCTCAACATTTGGCGCGGTCGTTGCCGCCTCCCTTCTGATCGCATGGGCGGCCGAAGCTTCCGAGTTCTCCATCAGCAGAGGCTTCGCCCTCGCAATTGTCGCAATAGTTCAAACGATTCCAGAGTATTTTGTTGAAGGCACGATTGCCTGGAAGGCAGGAACAGACCCAGTCCAGTGGCTCCCGAACGTTATTGCAAACTTCACCGGGGCAAACCGACTGCTCACAGGATTCGGCTGGCCGCTCATCCTGTTCACCATGGTGGTCCAAAAGCGGCGAAAGGGCCTTTCCGGACCTAACTCAATCTCGCTGAGAAAAGAACAGAGCATCGAACAGATCTTCATGCTCGGATCATCACTCTACTACGTCTGGATCCTGATCCAAGGCAACCTCACCATCATCGACTCCATCGTCTTGATCGGGATCTTCGTTTTGTACATGTGGATGCTAGCCAGACTCCCGCGAGGAAAAGACGAGGCGGAAGAAGCTGCCGAGGGCCCCGTCAAGAGTTTGGCTGAGATCAAGTCGAAGAATCGGAGGATCGCTGCGATTCTCAGCCTTTTCTTGTTCGGAGCTCTGACATTTGTTTTGATCACCGACAGTTTCGTAGTCTCCATTCAACATATTGCACAGATGTTCCTCGAGGGACTGCTTGGGACCGGTGCTGTCTTCTTTACAATTCAATGGATAGCCCCAGTCCTCTCCGAATTCCCCGAGAAGGTGACCGCGTTTAACTGGGCTCGACGGGTCAAGCTTGCCCCAGTTGCCCTTCTCAACTTCATCTCGTCCTCTGTCAATGAGCTGACCATGCTTGTCGCATTGATCCCGATCGTGTTGGCGATCAGCAGTGGGGTCCTGCGGACGATTCCGCTTGATCACCAGCAATGGATAGAGGTATTCTTGACGATGTCCCAGTCTCTCTACGCCAGCGCCGTTCTGTTGGATCTTCGCTACGATGCCCAGAACGCTGTCGTACTATTTGCCCTGTGGATTGTTTCGACAGCGATCATCGAAACTCGTTTGCTGATCGGGATAGTGTTCCTTGTACTCTCATTATATGAGATTCTGAGAGAGCGCCATAGTGTTATCGTGTTCAGAGCCTTTCGTCAGACGTTGAGCGAGAGTGTCTTTCGCAGAGAGTCTAGATCTGCTGAGTAAACGCGGGCTAGGTTAGCTTGTTGAGAGTCTTCTCAACTTCCGCCTCGGCGTTGTCTGCCCTGATGAATATGGGCACATTCTCCATTCCGGTAGCGATGAAGCTTGAGAGAAGCCACTCGCCTGGGGCGAATTCGAGAGTCTTCTCAAGAATCTGCTTGTCGATCGTGAAAGTGTCACTGACAACGGTGCGATCATAGGGTCGCGGGAGGGTCCCGACGAAGTAGGTGTGCAACTGTTGCAGGGCGTTAGTGTTGAGATAGGCGATTCTCTGAGTGGCGAGGCATCCTCCGAGACCGTACTTCCGTCCCTGTCTCAGGAGAGTCTCTACGACTTTGGAGCAGTCCTTGTCTATACCTGAGGAACCGCTTAGATCGGGGACAAATTCTTGTGCTTCGTCGAATACAAACAGGACGTATGGTTTGACCTTGAACGAGCGTTTCCTCCTTTGGAGAAACTCTCGGGCCAGGTCCACTACCAGTTCCTTGATGACGTACGGATCTGAGATGGAAATGCAGGTGAGTCTTGAATCCTCGTTCTCCACTAGATCTCTAATCCCTTGTATGTCAAGTCCACCAGTTGTCCGCTTCTGTTTCTCTGCGCGCTTCAGATTATCCAAGAGAGTGAGTCTACTCGTTGCCCACGCGTAGACTCCACTCCGATCTGAGATCTTGAACTCGTCGACAGCAGTCCGACCCCACTCATCGAGTTGTTTAATGAATTCCTCATCGATGGACCTAGAATCCGTCAAGTCCCGCTCCATCTTGTACTCTACCACATCTTGACGGATCCTGTCCAGCGCGTTGACATAGTGAGGCTTGTCCAAGCTCTCGTTTCGTTGTCTGTTGAGCTCGTCAATGATGTCTCCGAAAGTCGGTATCTTCGACTCCGGTTTGAGATAGTACGTGATCTTCTTCTGACCAAATATTCTCGCGAAGACTTTGCGGGCACGATCGTCGTCCTCATACTCGCGAGGCTTCACCACACTGGCATAGAACTGCTCCGAATTTGTAACCGGGTTCTCGAGAACAATCTTGGAAGGAATCTTCTCGTCCGCAAACAGATCCATGAGAAGGAAGGGGTATTCACTGGAGATGTCGAAAACGAGCAGCTTGACTTCAGGTTGATGGATTAAAAGCCGGCGGAGTATGTTCGCTAGTAGATTCGATTTTCCGGCACCAGTGAAAGCGAAGATCCCGAAGTGGTATCGGACCATTGCTTCGAAGTCGAGGTAGATCGGAATCTTCTCCTCCATCGACTCGAACATCTGGATGGTCCCGATCCTCGGGTCCTTGTACGCGTCGCTGGTCGTCGTCTTAGCGCTGAAGCCTAGCTTCGCCAGTATCCTCTGGTTGTACATGTGACTGATCATGTCACGGTTGAGAATACGCGCTTCCGCCGCTATGACAGGATAGGTGAAGCCCTTCTCATACTTGGGCTCGGCATCGCCGTTCAGAACTAGGTCGTAGTTGATTGGTAAAGCGCTGATCTGGACCATCATTGTCGACTTGTCGCTCGTGTCCCAGTCGTTGACTGATTGTTGTATGATCTCGAACTGCATCGGATAGTAGCTGTGCTCCGAGAGACCCTTCAGTCCATAATGTTCCGGCCAGACCCGAGAGATGACCATGAGCGAATGCCGCTGCTCTTCCGGTTTCGACTTGAAGTTACGAACTGCGACTAACATTCCTTCTTCGATTAGCCCCATGATGTCCTTGTGATATTCTACTTTGATGCGACATTCGTACCGAGCGGATATCCCTGTCAGTTCGTGGGTTGCCACCGGCATGAACGCGGGAGTCACTGCGGCCAAACGGGCTTTGAACCGGCCATTGAAGTCTGTGAAGTATCTAGAAGTTGTCTCTTCGAGCACTTTCGATCTCGCTCCTTCGCTCCCGGAATGTACTCATGTAAAATACGAAGTGTCGAAGTTTAGGACTGTTCATAAGCCATTTCCCGGTGGTGTCGATCATTCTCCGCATTTCCTCGTTGTGCCACTTTGCTACCTTGTCCGCGATGAATAGTGGCTTGTTGTGGCCGAAGAGTTCGGGGACGCTGTTGCTGGTCATCGATCCAAGAATCGTCATGACCAGCTCTTGAATCGAATTCTTGGCTTCCTTATCTCGAAAGACTATTGGCCGGACCGGTTCATCAGCACCCCCGTAAGAGTGGGCAAACTTGATCGCACCTTCTGGTCTCAGATCGAACTCTGGATAGACCAGGCGGTCGAGAAGTAAGACGTTGCTTCTCAGCTGTGGGTCGTAGGCTGTTTGGGAGAGCTGAATGTAGCTTTTCAGGAAGAGACGTTCTGGCGTTATTTTGTTACGAATGGCTCCCCCCACGTAGCCTTCCCTTCTTTCAAAGTCTGGAACGATCATTAGAAAGGATGAGTCGTATTCTGTCAAGGACCATGGGACATGAATAGATTCGTGGTTGAAAACGCTGATCGTCTGGAGAAGCATTCGATCTGTGTTCGGTATCCGAGAAAGCTGTTCCTGGGAGAGGTTTGTCTTCCAAAGCTTGTTTGAGACCATGACCGGTAAAACATGATTCTTGAAGTCTCGGGCGGCCGTGTCTTTTGTCAAGCCCAGCAGTAGTATTCGCTTCTTCCAACACTCCTCTACCAAAAGATTCAGTGAGAATAGAGTAAGGAAGGCCAGATCCTGGGTTGTCAGCCAATGCGGTTCGCCCTTCTTCACTACTTGGAGAGGATTTTGTCGGGGTTTCTCCTCAAACATTCTATGACCCAATGTCTCGACAAGCTTGCGAACTCTGGGCCAAGTCTTGCTATAGCGTTCTTTGAGCGTAAAAGTTCCCACTGTTTCTTCTAGAAATCCTTCCTTGACGAGTTTCGCGAGGAACCGCTCGACACGCTTTTGCCTGTCACCCTCCTTGATCCCCAGCATGGGACACAGAGCGGCCAGTGTCAAGGGTCCGTTTCGCTCGATTTCAAGGAGAATCCTGTATCTGAGATAATCTCCGCGAGGCGGTGGGAGATCAAGGGCTGGATTGTCGAGGTGATGCCTGGCAAGGGCCAGGTCGTTGATGTCTATCTGGAGACTGTCCACATCGAGTCCGACTAGGGCTCCGTTGGTCTTCCATAGTTTCCTTCGAGAGGTGTCGTAGATGAGGCTGGCCAGCATTGTTGCAAGACTCCTGTCCAAGAGGAGGATTCTGGGCCCGTTCTCCTCTCGGGCGAGTCGGTAGGCTAGATAGAACTCGGAGAAGGTCATTATCCAGTTCGCGACTGTCGAATTATTCGCTATCGCCTCGTCCGTCAAGGGACGAGTCAGAGAAATTTCGGAGACCTCACCAGGCTGTATGAAGCTCTGATCTATTTCCGGAACCTCGTTTACATACACTGGAACACAGCTTGACAAGGCTCTGCCGCTCTTCAGAAAGTGATCCTCATAGTCAACAGCCAACGGTCCCTCCTCGGGAAACGAGATCGTGCCCCTAGCCGCGTAGGAGCCTCCGAAGAACACCACGAGATCGAATAATGGTCGAGCATAGTCAGTTCCATCCACAGCAGCAAATGAGACACGATCAGTTCCGAAGAAAAGCTTCGCTGTCTCACGACTAGACTTTGAGCTGAAACCTGATTTGATGAGCCTCTCGAAGACCCTCTCGTACATTCCCTCCAGGGTCTCGAACCGAGCACGATAACCTTCAATCTGATCCGTTGCACCACTCTGTAGCAGAGTACCCGCCCTCTCGATAGCCGAAGCGAGCGATGATGAAGCATATGGGACCTTCTCTACCGTAGACAAGACGGACTCGCGACTCATTATCGGGCTATAAAGGTCGGACTCCCAGCAGTAAGTTATCCTTCTGCAATCTCAAATATTATTACGGGAACAAATCCTTTCAACAATTCAACGATGGTAGAGACGAGTAGATCGATGATACGTGGGAAGATAGTGATCTTCCTGCAGTTCGTCTTTATCGTGCTTCTTGTGTATGCTCTCTCGGCGGAGTATCAGTCGAATCAGTATCAGCAGAGTTGGGTCTCGGCCTACGTGCCGTGGTTGCAGTATCTGCTGAACGGCTACATGGCCGCGGCTCTGATCGGAATTCTACTCGGCGGAACCTTCATGCTTGTCGCAGATATCAGCAGAAACCGAAGAAGGAAGGGCGGGCTGAAAACAGCAGTCTAGCGGGACGCCAGCGCTATTCGCTCTATCTCGTCGCGCTTTCGCACCGATGCACTCTTAGGATCTCTTGCGGCCGCAAGGATCAACTCATCGGCGAGGCATTCGTCCACAGTGCGAGGATTGTTGTGTGAAGCTTGCCTAGAAAGCTCGGTAATGTGTCTTAACGCGATATCGACCCTTCTCTGTGGAGCAATATCCACTGAAATAGGGTAGACGATCCCACCGTAAGCAATCCTCGTAACATCCTCAGCAGGGGCCGCATTCTCAATCGCCTTCACTAGAATCTCTATTGGGTTCTTGCCAGTTCGGATGGAAATAATGTCCATTGCGTTTCTGACGATGCTGCTCGCGCGGGCCTTGTGGCCGCCCGCGACACCGGGTCGCATCATATCGTCGATAAGTCGCTCGACCACATTGATTGTTGACTTTCGGAATCGTTGATGCTCGTGACGGCCGCTAGTATGCGGTAGGAGAATAGGCCTTGCGGAAATGTACCGTTTGAGACCGGGGTCCTTTACATCAATGTCGGCAGTCGGCCATTTGCCGAATACCCGCACATCAGGGAGTTTTTTCAGTTCTTTGCTCAAAGGGACCCAGCGCTGTCATCACCTGACATTTCCATGATTTTAAACGTTCGCGAAACCGGAACGTCTAATTCCTGCATAGAGTTCAAGGTCCTAGCCGCTTCCATGAAAATTCTCTTTGTCTGCGACGGCAACATCTGTCGCAGCCCCATGGCTGAGGCACTGCTACGTCAACTAGTCTCGGACAAAGGCGTTGAATGGATGGAGGTCTCTTCAGCCGGCCTAGTAGCTAGTGCTTGGGGAGTGGCGCACTCTCAACTCCGTCGTGTTCTAGGTCCCAGCTATCGGCTAGTGGAGAAGCGGCCTTCAAAACCGCTTACCGAAGAGATAGTCAGAACATCGGATCTGATTCTGGGCATGGAAAACCGTCACATCCAACAGATTTTAGAAAGATTTCCCGAATCGAAAGGCAGAGTCGACAAGATTACCAGCTACGCCGGTAAGGATGGGGAAATCAGAGACTTTCCGGACAGTGGATATGGTGACGTTGTTGGCTGGCTCCGCCACTGTTACGCTGTAATGGTGCCTTGCGTGGAAATTATTGCTGCCAGGCTCGTTCGTGAGAGAATCAAAGTGTCAGACGGCGATTCGGCTGGGAAAGTTGATTAGGGCAATTGTTCTAGGCTCTTCCGGTCAGTTTGACTGTTACTGAATTTCTTGAAAAACCCGCCACCGAGAAGCCCAAGTTTCCGATAGAGTCGCTCCTGTCAGCAAGGCTTCTCCTCGAACCTGAGAAGTCGGGCGACCGTATCTTCTTCCTTTCCGATATGAGCGGAGTTCTAAGCTTGTATTCTATGACTGATACTGGGAGCATTCCACAGCCCCTCCTTCCAGGCGGGATAGCGCTCGTCAACCCGCACTTGATGGCGGGAGACAACTATCACGTCATTCCTAAACTTGGGAAGATATTGGTCATGATTGACAAACTGGGTAACGAGAACTATCAGCCTAGTCTCATCCCGCTCAACGGCGGAATCCCGGAACTATTGCTCGGGGACAAGTACCAGGACCAACAACTAGCCTGTGCACACTTCGACAAGGAACGGAACATAGCCTACTTCTTCCGAGACAACCGGAAGACACCAGACATTGAGTGTCTCAAAGTCAACCTTGAGACCAACGAAGTCAACTCGCTCGGTACAAGCATCTACGGAAACGTTTGCAATGGTGTGAGTTCTGACCAATCGACCGTGATTCTAGCGGACAACTACAGCGCGGGAGATATTGTACTGTACTATCGCAAGCCCGGTATGACCGAGAGAAAGTTGCTTTACGGCGTTCCGCTAGACCAGCGCGAGGGAAAACAAGTTCCCCCGAGCGGCATCGGCTGGTGTAGCTTCGTCAACAATGATCAAGGACTGTTGTTCACCTCGACTATTTTCCACGACAACGGAGGCCTAACCTACCTCTCAATGGACGATCCATCCCAGCCTGTCGATGTTCCAATCAAAGGACTGAGTCATACAGGCATGGGAGAAATGGTTGCCCTACGAAACGTCGAAGATAACCAATTTGTCTTAGAATACAATATCGATGGGGCCTCATGGGTCTATGAAGGCACCTTCCATGAAGGAGCATCACCGACATTTGAAGTGGGCCGGGTCCTCGTCGGGAACGCTCTATTGTCGGGAGGCGTTGTGCTCGGCCTTGAATGGCAAGTGACGAATCATAACCCGCTGCAGGTAGAGTACGTCTTCGCTTTCACAAAGGCGAACAGCCCCTCGCAACTCTATCTCATCCCGGCTGGAGCAGCGTCTGTACCGACACGCCTCTCAAGCGAGAAAGTTCTAGGGATTTCGGACGAATATCTCTCGCCCGGAGAAGACGCTAGCTACACTAGCTTCGACGGTCTGAGGATATCCGCAAGACTCTACCTCCCATCTCCGAAACTTGGCTACAAGGGTCCAAGACCTCTTGTGGAGTATGTTCATGGGGGCCCCCAGGGACAGGAAAGACCAGATTTCACATGGTTCTCAATGCCACTAATCCAGAATCTGACACTAAACGGGTTCGCAGTCTTTGTTCCAAATGTCCGAGGAAGCACAGGCTACGGGATGAAGTACATGAAGTGGGTTGACAAGGACTGGGGCGGGAAAGACGTACAAGATCACATCGAGGGTCTGAAACGTCTCGAGAAGGATTCGAGAATCGATTCTAGCCGCCGAGGTGTTGTCGGACGGTCTTATGGGGGGTACATGACTTTGACCCTTGCGTCCCGACATCCCGAACTCTGGAAGGCTGCCGTCGACATGTTCGGTCCCTACGATCTACCAACTTGGGTATCCCGTATTCCGCCAACTTGGCAGACATTCTTCAAATTGACACTTGGTGACCCGGTGAAGGACAAGGACTTTCTGATCGAGAGATCTCCCAAGACCTACATGAACCAGCTGACCAGCCCACTGATGATAATCCAGGGAAAGCACGATCCCCGTGTTCCAGAGCCCGAGTCTTCACAACTGGTAGAGGATCTACGTAAGAAGGGAGTAAAAGTCGACTACCAAGTATACGAGGACGAGGGGCATGACGTGCTACGGTTCAAGAACCGGGTCCATTGCTATAACACAATCACCGAATTCTTCCGGAAGAACTTGGGGGGCTAGACTATCTAACGCTCGCAGGCTTACCAACTTCGCACTTCAGCAATCATAGAATTGAGTCATGACCGTTAAAGCCGCACCAAAGATCAATCGACCAGCAGGCTCGATCAAGGAGCGGCAAGCTTGACTGATACAGTCAAAGATGGAGAATTGATTCTTCTCTACCAAGACCCGAGACGGCACTGGATAGCAAGAGCAGGCGAGGGTCGGTTCCATACACACAGAGGATACCTTGACCTCAAAGACATCATAGGCCTAACACCCGGGACTATCGTCAAGACCAGCCTCAATCAATCACTCTTCGTGTTCAAGCCCGGACTCTCGGATCTCGTTGACTCATTCGACCGACCGACGCAAATACTCTATCCTAAGGACATAGGATACGCCCTCTACAGGTTCGGGCTGAAGAACGGAGATACCGTTATCGAGGTTGGAACTGGGAGCGGCGCGCTAACCGCTTCCATCGCACAATGTATCGCGCCTGACGGTAGAGTCTACACATATGAGAACCGAAAGGAGTTCTCACGCTCGGCCCAGAAGAACTTGGCAAAAACAGGGTTGTCACGACTCGTCACCTTCAGGAACATTGACCCTACGGAGAGTTTCCTCGAGAGAAATGCAGATGCAGCGGTCATAGATCTCGGCGATCCCTGGAAGATGGTACAGCCCGCTTGGGACGCCTTGAAGGGAGGGGGGATTCTTGCAGGGTTTACACCGACTGTCAATCAGTTAGAGAAGCTCGCAGAGGCGCTCCGAAATAACGGGTTTCTCATCTTTGAGGCGGTTGAACTACTCGTGAGGGATTTCAAGACCGAGGCTGGGAAGGTTCGTCCAGAATCCCGCATGATAGGACACACGGCTTATGTTACGATCGCGAGAAAGATATCTCGTAAAGAATAAGCGCCTATATAGGAGAAAATGTAGAGGATGCTCGACTCGCTGCAGGTTTGAAACAAATGAGCGACGTAAAGTTCCGGGACTCTGAAATTGGCAGAATAGTCCGTGGAATCGCGGTCCTGGTTTCGGCAATTCTTATGATAGTTCCCGCCTACATCAATTATGAGCTGGGAATCACGAAGATAGGGTTAGAACCAGTCGTCTCGATGAGTGTCACTCTAGAGTTGTTTGCTATAGCCATCGTTCTCTTCATTGTGGCAGTTGGTCCTGAGAAGTTTAAGCCGAAAGCTCAGACTCAGTGATACTCCATCTGATACCCTACATCTCGGCCGTCGGTTTGAATCTCGTCTATTGAGTCGTTAGCGGCCGCTCAACTCGGCTCTCCCCTTTCAGGGAAGGCTCAGGAGAGGCAACTCTCAGCGCCCACGCCTCAACGGCCCCAACCAGTTGGAGCCTCAAATCTTCGCCCTTGAGTTGTGACCTTCTGAGGGTTCGGATATTATCGGCGAGCAAGACGGAGCCGAGCACATCCTTGGTCCACTTTTCAAAATCCCTTCGGCCGATATGGTATTCGAGGGATTCTAGCGGCACGATTTTGAGAGCATCCAAGAACTCCTGGATAGAGGATGCAAGGATTCCCGAGTACTGGCCGAGACCTGTGTCAAAGTAGAAGGACTTGTCTCGAGGCACAGCGATGATGCCATCGACTGTGCTGCCTGCGTCTACCTTTGTGTTCGGCCATAGCTTGCTCCCTGGAAGGATTTTGGCACTGTCTCCGATCCTACAGCCTTGTCCGATTATGGCGCGATCGATCGAGACGTGGTTGCCGATAGCTGCCCTTTCTCCAATTATCGTCGATCTGATAGAGCATCCATCGCCGACGACTACTCTCTCGAACGCAATTCCGGCTTCGAAGTCTGTCCCAGCGTTAATCTGAGAGTTTTCTTTCAATACGGTTCCAGGTCTGACCTGAACATCTTTTCCAAGAAAGGTTCCATTCTCAAGCAACACTGGGCCTTGGACCCGCGCTCCTTTTTCGATGGTTACGTCTCCTTGCACAAAGACCGGTTCAGCTGAGCCCCCTATCATCTTGGTATTTTTCGGTGGTTCTCTCGTGAGGTTTTGCAAAACCCAGTTGATCCCTTTTAGGTATCCTTTCAATTCGCCAACGTCGACCCAGAAGGCGCTCGAGGAGTACCCGAAGATGTGTTGGCCGAGTCTCATTAGGTAGGGAAAGAGGTCTTTTGCAAAGTCCCATTTCTCGTCCTCGATGTAGTCGATCACTTCGGGTTCTAGAATGTAGAATCCAGTGCTAACAAGATTGCTTGAAACGGTCCCGGGTGAGGGTTTTTCGACAAACTCTACGATCTCATCCTCAGCATTGAGGACGACAACACCGTACGACGATGAATCTTCGACGGTCGTGAGAGCGATCGAGACTTCTCCTCTGTGGTCCGAATGAAAAAGCCTCATGTCGCCTAGTGGAATCTCGCTGATCACGTCAGCTTGGACCACTAGGAAGGTATCGTCGAGAAGATGGGCAGCGAGCTTCAGGCTTCCGGCCGTTCCGAAGGTGACACCTTCAGGCTCTACAACGTAGGTGACTTTTGTTCCGAACTTTGACCCGTCTTCCACATAGCCCATGATTTGGTCTTTCAAATATCCGGGAATAACGATGATGTCGTCGAATCCGCTCTTGGCGAGATGTGACAGGACGTAGTGGATTATTGGGTACGGACCCAAGGGGAGCATTGGCTTAGGTCGAGTGAACGTGAGTGGGCGGAGGCGAGTTCCTTCACCGCCGGCTAGTACTACTGCCTTCAAGGTCTCTGCGAGCTAAGCACTCTCGGCTGCTAGTCGCGTCTAACCTCCGCTGACAATCTGAGGTTCACATGTATAAAGTGACTTCGAGGAGTTTCAGAGATAGTCTGCAGCGATCTTCCGTAGTCCATTGAGCTGATCGGGGACTGATATTTTTCCGTCAGGGCTTGGGACCAGGACCGCGTAAGAGACTCCGAGGTTCTCCATGCCCTCCATAATTTTTCTGTTCTCTTCTCGATTGGAAGAGAGCATGATTCTTCTTTCTCCTTGAGCTGACAAGTACTCTGACTTGTCGGCTTTTGAGTTCAGACCAATCCGTACGCTGATCTCTTTCCCATTCGCTTCTTGGGTGCTTTGCCTGAAATCGGAGACGAGCTTTGCAAACTTGTCCAGCGGCCGAGCGTTAGGGTGCCATCCATCACCAAGAGTTGCGGCTCGTTTCATGGCTGCTGGACTTGTCCCTCCAATCCACATTGTGAGTTTCTCTTGTACCGGTGGCGGTTCGAAGACTGCGTCTCGGAACTTTTGTCGTAGAACCTTGCTCTGGAAATCGGTCTTTCCGGACCAGAGATCGCGGATGAGCCTTATCGACTCGTCCAGCCTCTTTCCGCGGTTGTGGAAGTTTGATCCGAGATTAGAGAATTCGGCCTCATTCCAGCCAACGCTCGTCGCTAGCATGACCCGTCCTTTGCTCAAGCTGTCTATCGTGGAAAGTTGCTTAGCTACTACAACAGGATTTCGCATGGGTGTGATCAGAGATGATATTCCAAGCTTCAACTTGGTAGTGGCTGCCGCGAGATACGCCATGGTCGTTATGCTTTCGAAGATCTGCTCATACGGCGTTCCACTGTTTCGCGGCATTAGAATATGATCGGTGCACCAGACAGAATCGTACCCACTTCTCTCCGCTTCGACAGCTATTGTTCGAATTGCATCCCTGGAGCAATTCTCACCGTAGTTTGGTACACAGACTCCTAGCTTCAAAGTAGGATTCGATGATTCCGAGCTGGCTTAAGATTGTCTACGAGAGGTTCCCAGATGGTGGGACAGTGTCGAATTGGATCTCCACTTCTAAAGTAGCTTTGACAGTCGATCCCTAATTTCTGTCAGTCTGTTCTTGTAAGGATCGAGCTTGGAAGGGCTAGATCTGGCGAGGTCTTCGAAGTACGAGACATAATCGCGCATCTCGTTGACCATCGACTCTACCGAGGCCGGTTTCTGACCAAATGGGAATCCGAAGGGAAAGTTACCCTCTTCTTTCCCTTTTTCCGTTAGCGCATACCGTCCATCATCGCTCTTCCTGAGCGTGCCTTCTACCGTCATCTGATCTAAGAGTGGATAGATGGACCCAGGCGAGGGCCTCCAGCCTCCCCAACTCATTCGCTCAACTTCCTCGATAATCTCGGCGCCGTTCTTCGGTGCCCTGCTCACGATTGAGATAATCCAGGGTCTCAGCCATCCCCGCCTCATTCCGCCCCATTGGCGATGTCCCCACATTGTGCTTCCCGATATCGTTTATTCGATATCGAATTTAAGCTTTTTCGCCTGTAAGACTACGCGGGTTCAAACGTCCTACCTCTTTCCTGTCTCAATACAAGAACTGGAGGAGGTTCGTAGACCCTCCTAAGCTAGGTTGTTTCCGCAGGCCCCGCAGAATTTGTGGGAATCTTCTACCTGTGCGCCGCACTTCGGACAAAGCTTCACCGGATTTGCTACCGGGATGGATGCTTGGATCGAAGCTGGCATGTACATTGTTACTATTCCGGCGAGGAGCACCAGGACTCCAATCAACAGCACGCTCAGTCCGACGTTCAAGAGGTCGTTGTTGACCAGAAAGACTGTGTAATATTGAGTGTTGCCTGAGGCTGTACATGCGGGTCCAGATGAGGCGACGCACTGGTACCAGCCGTATTCTCCGGCACCGCCGGCCGCTCCCAAAACAAGCCCAACTGCGACGGTTATGGCGCCGATCATTATCAGGAGTAAGGTTGCTTGTCGCAAGTCAGATCGATTCCGCTACTCAGGTCTGTGATATATGTCGTGTTAGGAAGGCGTCGAGAAACCATAGGGACTTCTCGAAATAGGATGGACGGTGGTGGCGTCCGTGGTGATGGGCATCCCTTCTAGGTAGGGTGTCTTGGTCATCTTCTCCACCCTGGAATCCCACCTGCGTCGAACGTCGACCTTACGACTGCTCCCTTCCGGGCCTCGCCGGATTCGACCGTAAGGAGATAACAACCCTCTCTTCAGAGAGCGCCTCCCCGCCGCCGACCTGATAGGGCAGAGTGTCATAGTCGACAGCCAAGTCTTCAGCCTAGTCGAGGCTACCGCTCACCGCGTTAGCGGACTCCCGCATAGGTCGATTTCGGGTAACAGGAAACGACCAGCTTCCCAGTCCCCCACCACCGCCCGAAACAATCGACCCAAGCTAGTCGATATAAGAATAAGCGCCTGTCATCGAGACAGAATAATCCGTTCTAGCCCATCGTCTGTGCACTAGTTCCTCTCCTCGAGAAGGAAAAAGGAACTAGGGAAGATTCTCTAGACCTTTGGCTGTTAGCTTGTTGTTTCGGGTCAAGTAGCCGTTGCTCTGAAGCATGCGTGTCTGTTCCGCCACTGATTTCTTGTCCATCGAGAGCATTTTGGCAACATTCTTGGGGTTTTTCTGGCCCTGACGATAGCTGGAGAGGATC
>JAJPJY010000039.1 GCA_021323995.1 bacterium
CGGCTCGCAAACTGCACTAGACCAGCATACTAGAGACAAACACGCCGCAAAGACAAAATCTTAGATCCGTCAAATCCTCTCTTCTGGTAGGACCCCTCTACAGGTCTGGGTTTACGAGGGGTTTGAGAAATGGGCCGGTGTCCAGCCGTGAGAACCCGTCTAGGTCTATGTTTGCTCCAGGACTCATTATCTTCTTCAGATAATCGCCAGCCTTCGGCGAATCCCACCAGTCCTCGCCCAGCCTGTTTCCCAGCTTCTTGATCAGCTCAGACTTTCGAACCGCCGCAATCAGATAGCTCGGCGAGTACAGGTCGTAGTCGGGCATGACATGGTGGAGCTGCCAGTATTCGCCCGGTATCTCGAACCCGACATACTCCTTGTACAGTTTCGCGTAGAGATCTGACGCCTGGTCCATCGTCAGCTTCTTTTCCTGGAAACTGATCTTCATCAGACTGTTCGCCGCGTAGAAGGCGACGAAGAAGAGCTCCATGAAACGGCGACGTTCCACGATCTCGCGGATCTGCTTCTCGGAGAGTCCGAACTTTTTCCGGAGATACCGTGGCTCTTCAACGAGAGTCTCCATGAACGTTGAGAATATTTCCGCCACTCCATGAGACAGTGACTCTCTGTCCCATAGTGCTAGGTTGGGATCTACGCTGATGCAGTGCATCGCATGGCCGAACTCGTGATACGACGATTCCATGTCCGTGTAAGGACTGATGGGCTTGACTAGGACCCGCGCATCGTTCGGAATCTGTACAAAGAAGGCGACCGCGGAAGGCGTCTTCTTCGGCCGATCCTCGACATCAACACTGATCTTCCTAGTGTCGAACCCGAGACGTTTGAGCTGTCGAATCGGCATCTCCGCCGGGTCAAACTTGGAGAAGATCTTGTCCAGAGGTCGGAAGATTCTCCCACGGAAATAGTAGAAATCATCGTAGTATTCCGCAGGCGCCTTCTTGATCTCCCTAGAATAGTGGCTGAGTGCTTCCCGGAACGGTTTCCTAACCGCGGAGCCGAGCTTCTGCACAAGCATCTTCAGCTCAGGCAACGTTATCCGCTCACTCTCCAGATAGCTTCGCAACGGTGTCGTCCCGTATTGCTTATGGACGCTCCAAGATTTCTCGAACGTTGCTCTAATGATCGGTCTGATGAGCGGAGTCTTCTTGACAAGATCATCGTAGACCCGTTTCCTACTCTTCGGGTCCGCTCTAGCGTTGAACTGGCGCCAGCTCTTCCAGCTCACCGGACGACCACGGAAACGCTTCTTCTTGGAAACGACCTTCTCGGACCTCGCCTTATCCAGCTCCAGGCTCAGCGGCGTCTTCTTGGATTCGGAAACATCAGCAACACATTTGATGAATAACCGTCTTGGACGGCGCGAAGCCGACAGGAAGAGTTCGGCGTGGCGAGCCCTCTGCTCTGAAATACTCTTCAAGAAATTCTCGTCGAACTCGAGGCCGTCGTACATCTTCCAACTCTCGTTACTAGAGAGAATAGAGTAGGACTCGTCAACTATGGCCCAAGCGCTGAGGGGGTACGGAAGCCGCGCCATAAGCGCGGATTACAATGCTAACAGTGGATAAGTTTTGGGAGAAGTCTAGTACTTTAGCTGGCCCGATCGGCGTAGCGACTCGACCTGGCCCGCGGTGTAACGGAACATGATGTCTCCGCGTTCCTGCTGGAAATCCCATGGAGCAACCAATACCGTGTCGCCCATCTTGATCCAGACCCGCCGCTTCATCTTGCCCCGAATCCTACATACACGCGTAACGCCGTCTGCGCATTCGACGAGGACCCTGTCGTATCCGAGCAGGTTCTTGACAGTCCCGTACATCTGACCGGGACCCGGTGTAAGCATCTCACTCAGGTTAGCCTCGCTCAGGACCTTGCGCTTGCCCATCTTCTCACCATACTAGCGCTTAGGTACCATATTAAAGCTCCAAGATACTGGGGACTAGTTCTTCCATTTTATCGAGCAGCCGAAAGGTCTAGTCTCCTGGACCGACGGCTTACGTCCCGCCAGGATGGAGTCCAGCGCGTTTCTAAGATCGTGAGTCTTGGCCTCGGCAACGTTCCGATTGTCATCTATCCGACCCTTGTACTGTAGGGTCCGTTGCTGATCGAATAGGAAGATGTGAGGGGTACAGATAGCCCCATATTTTCGGGCAACTTCCTGCGTCTCGTCGCGAAGATATGGAAAGTTGAAGCCTTTGTCTTTTGATCGCTGAATCATCTTTTCATAACTATCTTCAGGATAATTGTGGTCGTCGTTGCTGTTGATCGCAACCAGTGTCACGCCTTTACCAGCATAGTCCCGCTGCAGCGCGACTATTCGATCCTCATAGTCTCTAACGTAAGGGCAGTGATTACAGCTGAAAACAACCACCAACGCTTTACGGTCGGCGAATTCTTTCAGACCGTAGGAACGACCGTCTACAGACTTGAGGTGGAAGTCGATGGCGGGGCTCCCGAGTGCGAGTCCTACGGAGTCAATCGTCGTTGAAGACGACATTGACAGCGAGACCAGCACAAGGCCTTAGAAACCTTTCGAAGAACCTTCGCATGACAATGACGAAGAAGGGCCTTTATGTTGGGGTATCAGGATTCAGCTATCCCAGTTGGAAAGGAAACTTCTACCCTAAAGATCTGAGGAGCGAAGACTTCCTCGATTATTATTCCAAGAAGCTAAATAGTGTCGAGATCAACAGCAGCTTCTACGCCCCACCGACCATTGCAATGGTCAAATCATGGGCGGCAAAGACCCAGGACGGCTTCCAGTTTTCGATAAAATCGCCGCGGCAGATAACCCATATTCTCAAACTCGGAAAAGGTTCCGCCGACTCTGCGAAGAAGCTGGACTTTACGCTCGAACATCTTGGACAGAGACGCGGACCAGTCCTGTTCCAGTTACCCCCTTACCTCCGCGAAGACCTAAAACTCCTCGAATTGTTTCTGGAGGAGACGTCCTCTGTTCCGCGGCGGGTGTTCGAGTTTCGCCACCAGTCCTGGCTCGGAGAAACAACCTACAAGCTTCTCGAAAAGTATCAGGCAGGATTCTGTATCGCGGAGACGGAAGATATGAAGCCTGTAATGAAGGTCATCGGAAACATCGCATACTTCAGGCTCCGAATGGACGCGTACAACAAGAAGAGCGTTGATGACTGGTCAAAGCGGATTAGGGACTCGACAAAGGACGCTGACGAGACATATGCGTACTTGCGCCATGACGAGACTGGAGAGAATGCTTCCTTTGCTCTCCAGTTGAAAGAGAGCGTTCTGTAACGGAGCTCGACTCGACTTTTCAGGCGGTCTTTGCGACTGCTTTCTTGAGCTCTTCGTAGTTGGGCTCTTTACTCGGATCGTCCGTGACCCACTTGTAGGTCACAACACCGTTCTGGTCTAGAATGAAGACGCTCCTCTTAGCAACAGTGTAGCCTTTCAAATTGCCAAAGTTCTCGTGAAACACGTTGTACTGGTGAACAATATCCCTGCCAAAGTCACTGAGGATCGGGAAGTTGAGACTATTCTTGTCTGCAAACGCCTTGTTCGTCCAGGGATCATTCACGTCGATGCCCACAACTTGAGCGTTGAACTTGTTGAACTCGGCGAGACTATCTCTCAATGCACACATTTCCTTCGTGCAGACGCTGGTGAAAGCGCCTGGGAAGAACGCGAGCAATGTCGCGCCTTTTGGTTTCAACAGTTCCTGGAGACCGTGCTGTTTCCGATCCTGATCTGCTAGTGTGAAGCTCGGAGCTCTTTCTCCTTGGTTGACCATTCTATCTGTGAAATTGTGTGTCCTGCTTCGGTATTTCTAAACGTTACACCAAGCGAAAGTCTGCGGGGAGATTCCTGCAGAGCGAGCGAGAATTCTTGAAAAAAAGGTTCGGGGAGTAGAAATGTTTCAGCGGGTCGAATCTAGTCTTGTTCGTGGGATTCCTCGCCTGCCGCGCAGGACGAGTCATGATCGGTCGGATCATGAACGCTACTCTGATGACCGTGTGCCGCGTCGTTGTCAGTGTCCGTGTCGTGGTGTAAATGATACGCAGGGTCATGAGTTCCCATTGATTTTACCAGAGCGACGGTAGTGTCCAATTTGTTCTTTAGGACGCCATAGGCGTTGCCGTTGTGCTCGCCGTTTCCATTGGTCTGTGGAGTGGGATCATTGTCAGGATGGGGGTCGCCGGACTTTGTTTCATTGCAAGTACTTGTCCCGCCGCTTCCGCCTGAGGATCCGTTATTGGATCCTCCGTTGCCACCGCTGTCAGACGTGCCGCCACCGCCTGAGGTAGTAGTGGTCTTGGTACCACCGTTATTTCCGCTAGGCGTTGTGGGGTTCGGACTGGTTCCTTGTGGTGTAGATCCGTGAAGCAACATGAACGGGACTGCGACTGCGACTAGTCCCGCGATTATGAGTGCCGCTGCGCCGAGTTTGCGTTTGCTTGGAATTTTCATTTGTTTTTCGATCTCCCTTCGTTGTTGGCTCGGTTCCTCAGGGACGTATATTATTCAACAAGTTGTACACGCAGAAACCTGTCAATCCACTGAGACCGGCGAGTCTGACTCTTTCAGAGAAGGTGAATGGGGTTTTCAACAACACCCGTTCAGAGTATTCGAAGGAAGAAGTACAGAATCAGAATGTTCGGGATTGTTACGAGAATTCCAACCTTCGAGAATTCTAACGAGCTGAACCCGGAGCTCTTGTTCTCTGCCGCTTCGAGAATTATGACGTTGCTCGCTGCTCCTAGCAGGCTCAGGCCTCCAGCGAGCGTGCTAGCCCCTGCCAGGGCGACCCATGCCTTAACATTATTTCCGGTGAAGCCTGCGGCCTGCATTATCCTGATGTAGACTGCGACGAACGGGACGTTGCTGAGCAACTGGCTGAAGATCAGACTCGTCAGAATAATCACGCCGAGAGAGACGATCAAGTCAGATGAGTTCAGAGCCGGAAGGTAGAGCAGGAGAGACTGAAGAGCGTTAGAATCCCAAAAGCCCTGAACGACAATGAATAGGGACATGAAGAAGACTATGATGCCCCAGTCTACTGAAGCAAGAATCTCCCTCCTCCTGCCACTCAGGAGATAGACGATTGTTGCGCCGAGCAATGACACAGTTCCGAGGTTTACGTTCCCCTGTATCCCGAACAGTTGTAAGACACCGACAAGGAAAAATCCGACTACGACGATGGCCGCGGCACCGGCTGACAATCTAGCGAGTCTACGATCTTTGACGTGTGGAAGAGGAATCGCCTCAAATCCTGCCGAGGCTTCTTCGAGGTCCTTGCGATAGTAGAACCTGAGAATGAGAAGTGTGACGACGAGTCCAACGATTGTGGGAGGCACTAGATAGTAGAGGAAGTCGAGCATCGGGTTGGCGATTCCACTAGAGAGAGCGATCAGAAGGTTCTGCGGATTCCCAACAGGCGTCATGACGCTGCCGATCGTTACGCCAAGGGCGAGCGTGATGAGCAGCACACTAGGCCTCATCCTCATCTGTCTAGAGAGTCCCAGCATGATCGGTGTCGCAGTCAGAGCAAGCGTATCATTGACTAGGAAAGCGGAAAGGAGGCCCATCCCGAACAGGACCAGTGCCAAGGCTCGCTGTGGAGTCTTGGAGAGCCTGATCATACGGGCGGTTAGATTCTCCAGCAGCCCAGACAGATCCATGGCTGCCACTATCGAGAACATTCCGAGAAGGAAGAATATCACGTCAAGGTTGATGGACGCGTAAGCGGTCGGGAGCGACATTGCTCCCGAGAAAAGCATGGCTACTGCTCCTGCGAGCATTATGGTCCAAATGGGAAGTTTGAACCAGCGCAGATTCCGTAGTGCGATAAGCAGGTAGATGACGATGAAAACGGCTATTGCAAGATAGTTGAGTGACAATGGACCGCTACAGGATCGC
>JAJPJY010000175.1 GCA_021323995.1 bacterium
GAACCTTGTTTCGAAGAGTCCATCGGCTTTGTTGCTAGGGCGATGAAAAATTTTGGCATTAGCGGTCTCCACCTAGTCGACCCCTCGACTCCACTTGGGCCCAGCGGTAGAATGAGAGGCGGTCACGCTCAAGATGTTCTCGACTCAATAATTGTAGACAAATCCCTCTCCAAGGCGATTGAAGGGCTTGACATCTTAGTCGGCACCACAGCCCAAACAGCGCACTCTTCAACTAACCTACTAAGAAGACCGATGACGCCGGAAGAACTCGGCGAATCCTTAGCCGGATCATCCGGAACCGTAGGATTGGTCTTCGGGCGCGAGGGAACAGGACTCAACAATCATGAGCTCAGCATATGCGATTCGATAATCACAATTCCCGCAGCGGACGCTTACCCGACGTTGAACATTTCTCACGCAGCAGCGATAATCTTCTACGAGCTGACTAAGCCTAAGCTCTCCGTGCCAAGAAGCGATCTAGCTTCAGAGGGAGTCAAGCGGACGATTCTCGGGTACATGTCAGACCTGCTGTCTGAAGCGGGACTCGAAGAGTACAAGATAGGGCTAACCGCGCGCGCGTTGAGGAATATCATGGGCAGGTCAGCGATGAGGATGCGCGAGGCGAGTCTCCTCGCAGGCGGCCTCCGCGCAATTTCAACATCGCGATCAGATGAAGAACAATCGTCCGCCCAAATCTCGAGCGCGCGAAAAAGTCAAGCCTTGGCTAGAACGGTGATCTGAGTCTTTTTTTCAGATTTGGACCTGAAAAGATCCTCACTGGCGATGTCGGCAACTGTTGGTCTTTGTGGGTCTTGCTCTCTGTCTTCATTGTATTGGATTAGGGATCTTACGAGCTCCTGTGCCAACTGAAGGTTTGTTACAACTGGAATACCAAACTCGGCCGCCTTCCGTCGAATGACATACTCATCCTGAAGGACTAGGCTGGACTCGGGCTCCTTTTCAATACTTGGAATGTTAATTACGAGTTTGATTTCTCTATTGGTTATGTAGTCGAGGATATTCGGATCTCTTTTTTCCCGAATCTTATGTAGAGTAGTTGATGTTATACCCACCCTGGCAAACTCTTCCGCGGTGTGGCGAGTCGCATAAATCCGATATCCGTTTTCCGAAAGCATTTTTGCAAAGGGAATTATTCCCGCTCGCGTTTTACCCATTGTGATCAGTACTGCGTCGCCCTTTCTAGGGACGTAGAAGTTGCTTGCAATCAATGCGTTGATGAACGCGTCTTGGAATGTTTCGGCGAAGCACGCTACCTCGCCAGTTGAGACCATCTCGACCCCAGTTACTGGGTCCGCCTTGTCGAGTCGTGTGAATGAGAACTGCGGGGCCTTGACGCCGAAACCCGCAACCTTACCGTTGCCATCTGGAATGCTCTCTCCAACGATTGCTCTGGCAGCGAGATCCATGAGGTTTGTCCCTGTCATTTTTGACACGAACGGCATGCTTCTGGACGCCCTTAGGTTGCACTCTATGACCTGGACATCTCCATTCTTGACAAGGAACTGTATGTTGAATGGACCTTTGATTCTGAGACTTCTCGCAATTCTTCTAGAATAGTCTAGAACTCGTCCCTTACTTGCCTCCTTGATTGTGATTGTTGGGATGCTCATAGTCGCATCTCCAGAATGGACCCCCGCGTTTTCGACGTGTTCCATGACCGCGCCAATGAAGACATTTTCACCGTCGGACACTCCGTCTACTTCGACCTCGCGGGCTCCCAGAACGAACTTCGAAATCACCACTGGATATTCTCTGGAGACTCTGGCAGCCTGACGAATATACTGGGTAAGCTGGTTCTCGTCAACGGCAACATTCATCGCAGCGCCTGACAATACGTAGGACGGTCTTACCAGGACGGGGTATTGAATTGCCTCTGCAAAACTTTTCGCTCCCTCCAGACTCTCAAGTTTGCTCCATCTAGGTTGCTCTATTCCCAATTTATCCAGAAGGAGGCTGAACTTTGCCCTATCCTCAGCGGTGTCAATGCTTTCGGAGGAAGTTCCGAGTATCCTGGTATGTCTGCTCAAAGCATAAACTAGGTTATTGGGAGTCTGTCCTCCAACGCTGACAACTAGACCGCTTGGCCGCTCCTTGTCAACTATGTCGAGAATCCTTTCAACTGTCAGTTCTTCAAAATAGAGCTTGTCGAGAACGTCGAAGTCGGTCGATACGGTCTCAGGATTACAGTTAATCATGACCACTTCTCGGTCCTGCTTGCGAAGCGCCAGGGCCATGTTGACGCAGCACCAGTCGAACTCGACACTCGAGCCGATCCGGTAGCAGCCAGAACCTAAGACTATGATACGATCGCGATCCACGAATTGAATGTCGTCCTCCGTCCCACCATAGGTGAGATAGAGATAGTTTGTGCTAGCGGGCCATTCGGCTGCAAGTGTGTCTATTTGTTTCGTGTAAGGGACGATCCCTTTCTTTGTTCGCAAATCTCGGATTTCGAGTTCTGAACGTCGAACAAGGCGTCCGATTTTGCGGTCCGAGAATCCGTGAACTTTTGCGTCCCTAAGAATCTCCTCATCGATTCCTTCTCGTTTGATCTGCTTTTCAACACGAAGGATGTTGAGAATTTTGTTGAGGAACCATGGGTCTATGCCGGTCAGGTCTGAGACTTCTTCGGATGTGAGGCCAGACTTGAGGGCCTTTGTTATGTAGAAGATTCTCTGGTCGGTGGGCTCTTTCAACTCTCTTCGAATCCGTTTCGAGCCTCTGGCAAGGTCATCGTCATCGGTGAGCTCTCTTCCAAGGTCCAGCATTCGGACTGCCTTCTGAAGGGCCTCTTCGAAGCATCTGCCTATTGCCATGACTTCGCCGACGGATTTCATCTGGGTCCCAATCTCGGAACTGGCTCTGCGGAATTTTCTGAAATCCCATCGTGGCATTTTCACAACGACGTAGTCGAGTGAAGGTTCGAAGCAAGCGGTGGTCGCTACGGTCATCTTGTTGGTGAGTTCGGGTAGCGTGTAGCCGATGGAGACTTTGGCGGCGATGTAGGCGATGGGATAGCCAGTCGCTTTGGAGGCGAGGGCCGAGCTTCGAGATAGTCGAGAATTCACTTCGATAACTCTGAATTCTTCGCTTTTCGGGTTGAGGGCGAATTGAATGTTACACTCGCCAATAATGCCTAGCGTGCGAATTACGCGTTGAGCGGTGGCGCGGAGCAAATTGTATTCGCGGTTAGTGAGGGTCTGTGACGGTGCGACAACTATACTGTCTCCGGTGTGTATTCCCATCGGGTCCATGTTTTCCATGTTGCATACGATTGTGCAGTTGTCCTCATGGTCTCGCATCACTTCGTACTCGACTTCCTTCCATTTGTCAAGATATTCTTCAACGAGGATCTGACTGATTCTGCTATAGGCTAGCCCTCTTTGTGCAATCTCTCTCAGTTTCTCCTCGTTGAAGGCAACCCCGGAGCCTTGGCCTCCTAGAGTGTACGCGACTCTTACTATGACAGGATAGCCGATCTGTTTCGCTGCCTCTAACGCGCTTGCGAGGTTGGAGGCGGTCTTGCTTTTTGGAACAGGGATTCCGTTAGCCTGCATTGTGGTTTTGAACAGTTCTCGATTGTCTGCCATTTCGATGCTATCTATGCCAGTGCCAAGCACTCTTACTGAGTATTTTTCCAATATTCCGCTCTCGGCGAGTTCCATCCCGCTGTTGAGTGCTGTCTGACCTCCGAAGCCGAGAAGGATTCCATCTGGTCTCTCTTTCTCGAGAATCTGTTCGATGAACTCCTTCCTTATGGGGACGGAGTATACTTTGTCGGCGAACTTCTTGTCGGTGTGAATGGTCGCTATGTTCGGGTTCACGATTATAGTTTCTATTCCTTCCTCGCGGAGTGCTTTGATTGCCTGCGAGGTTGAGTAGTCGAATTCACCTGCTTCCCCGATTTTGATCGCGCCACTACCGATAATCAGAACCCTTCGGATGTCTTTGAGTTTCAAGTCCGCACGGCCCCTTTGACGAATCGGTCGAAGAGGAATTCAGTGTCGTATGGTCCAGGAGAACTCTCAGGGTGCCATTGGACACCCATGATCGATTTCTTCTGGTGCTGGAATCCTTCTATGGTCTTGTCGTTTGCGTTGACAAATCTGATGTCAAATGGGGTCCCTTCTATCGAGTCTTTGCTTACCGAATAACCGTGGTTTTGGGTAGTAATGTAGCATCTTCCAGTTTTCAAGTCCAGACAAGGATGGTTGACCGCTCGATGTCCAAACTTGAGCTTGTAAGTGTCGCCATTGGCTGCGAGTGCAAGGATCTGCATTCCTAGGCAGATTCCCAGGATTGGAATGTCAGTCTCAAGAAGTTCTTTAGTGGTCTCAATGGTTTTGGAGCATTTTTTCGGGTCGCCAGGACCGTTGCTTAGTACAACACTGGCGGGCTCGAACTCGAGGATATCGCTGACCGAGTAGTCGTACGGCACCCTCACGACGCTTACTCCAGAGGCGA
>JAJPJY010000139.1 GCA_021323995.1 bacterium
CCGGCCCGAACATATCATGCCGATGAAAGAGGCCTCTTAATGGCGAGAAAGATTCTCATCGAAAAAGCCATCACCAACGCCGAGGCTAAAGCCGTACTTGAGAAGGTGAAAGAGGAAGAGCTAGGCGAATTTCAGCGCCGAACCCTCGATTATACCCGCCATTTCGCGAAGCTGCCTGCTGACAAGGCCTCCAAGCTGGTCGAAGAATTGTCCTCGACTCTCCAGCTTGAACGGAACGATGCTATCCAAATAGTGAATACTCTTCCTCAGAGCATCGAAGAACTGAGAGCCGTGCTCACAGTCAAGGGCAGGTTCGTAAGCACAGACCAGCTAAACGGAATCCTAGCCATAATGAAACGGCACGCCTGACCCGACGACCGAAATCAAATTAAGCACAGACAGTACAGTTTTGACTGACTAGAATTGGCTCTCCTTTCCCCCCGATGCAATTTGCACGGTACAGAGAGACTGTTTCGTAGAATATTCTAGCCAGAGGACCCGGGAGAAGAGCCTTTCTTGGCAATACATCAGGACGATTACATACAGAGAAGAAACATCTACGAAGAATACGCTCACGTTCTCGACTACCTACCCTACGGTCGCTCGTCGGACAAGCCCCGACACCTAGTGGTGCCCTCGGTACAGATTATGGGCGAACAACACTTCACCCTCCTCGAGGCCGAGCTGAAAGTTGGCGCTACCGTCGTTGTTCCTGAGCGGATATACATTGGAAGAGATAGACGGGAAAAGGTTGACCGGATCATCAGCCGGATCGGCTATGACCAGCTGACCGCGAACGCGAAGGCCGAGGTTACTCCACTGATTGACGAACTGGTGAAGAAACAGGAGAAACGCTTCGTTGACTTCTTCAACAACTCCCAGCCAGTAACCCCCCGGATGCACTCGCTCGAACTACTGCCAGGCATCGGCAAAAAGTCAATGTGGACAATAATCAATGCTCGTGAGAAGAAACCGTTCGCTAACTACAAGGACATCGAGACAAGAACGGGTATAACGGATGTTCAGAAGATGTTGGGGAAGCGCGTCTTCGAAGAACTGAGCACTGAAACAAAGTATCGGGTCTTCACCAGGACAGTATAGGATTGTGGCCCCTAAAACAGGACTGCACCGGGCGTCGAAACGACTAGGCCAAAACTTTCTTGTCAGACCAGAAATTGCTGAAGAAATAGTATCTAGTATAATGCCAGGCTCGTCTGACGTTGTCCTAGAGCCGGGGCCCGGTCATGGCACACTCACGCGCTTCTTAGTCAACAAAGCGGGCAAAGTTATCGCCATCGAAAAAGACCCAATCTTAGCGAGAGAACTCCGCGACACCTTCCGAAGCCAAGACAATCTTACGATCCTCGAAGGAGACGTTTTGAAAATGGGAGAAGAGCTTCCTCGATTCAACAAGCTAGTGAGCACTCCTCCCTACTACATCTCGTCCAAGCTGACACTCCTTCTTACAAAGAAGAACTTTGATGTTGCGGCGATAGTGTTTCAGAAAGAGTTCGGTGATAGGCTTCTTGCTGAGCCGGGGTCAGCTGAGTATGGGAGACTGACCATTATGGCAAGGAGAAAACTCAACGTGGAAAAAATTCGAGATATTTCGAGAAAAGCGTTCAGCCCACAGCCCAAAGTCGACTCTTCACTTCTCAGATTTACACCGAAGAAAGGGCTCTCGGAAATTGATGAGATGTTGTTCGAGGAAATGGTTAGAGGAATATTCACTCAGCGAAGACGAGTGCTGAGGGGAGCTCTCATTCACTTCTTGGCATTGAAATACGGTCGAGCACGTGGAAGGGAACTCGTGGGCAGAATGACGATCCCTGACGCCAGAGTCTACCAGCTCTCTATTCCGCAGTTGGAGAGCCTAAGCCTCCGATTGTTGAGAGTAATCACTGACGGAATTATCGGTGGCGAACTAAACGGTTAGCTCAACAGCAATGATATATGATACTGAGAACGATCGGGTCGACTGGAGATACCTATGCCTATTACAGACGTCATGAAGAAGCAACTGGCTCAGCGGCATAGGCTATTTTTCAAGATCTGCCGGACATGCGGGTCGCGCAATTCTCCAAACGCCTACCGGTGCAGGCGCTGTAGAGGAGACAACCTCCGATGGAAGAAACGAGAACTAGGCGCCAAGTAGTCCGAACCCATTAGTTTCTCCCGAGTCAGCAACTCTTATGTCGAAGATACTCGAAGCTCAGCCCATGCAGTCTGTTTCCGAAGTAAAAGCAGTTCCTCGAGGATACCATTCTGTTACACCATTCCTGAACGTCGAAGTAGCTTCCAAACTCATTCAGTTCATGAAACAAGCGTTCAACGCTGAAGGCGGAGAGCCGATGAAAGGACCCGACGGTCGCATCGCACACGCGGAACTGAAGATTGGCGATTCTATAGTCATGCTGTCCGACGCGACTCCAAAATATGCTGCGACATCAAGCCATCTGTACGTTTACCTTGAAAATGTAGACAGGACATTCAAGCGCGCGTTAGACGCAGGGGCCGTTTCACTGCAGGAACCCGCTGACCAGTTCTATGGAGACCGAACAGCTGGGTTCAAGGACCCGACCGGAAACCTCTGGTGGATCGCCCAGCGCGTCGAAGAAGTCTCTCCGGAAGAAATGGAACGGCGCATGAAAGCGCGCAACACGCAATAACTGTCTGAACAACGTTCCTAGTATAGTTAGTCTAGTGCTGGACCAAGGCCGCCTTCTGCGTTTGTAG
>JAJPJY010000020.1 GCA_021323995.1 bacterium
CCAACCCCTCGCGAATGGAACAAGAACTAGCGTTCAAACTTCAAGAAGATGGAATACACTATCAGACACAGGTCGAGATACCGGTAACCACAGCAGACTTCTACTTCCCGCTAGCATCTCGGCCCTTAATCGTCTTCGTCGACGGCCGGGTCCACCTTGGAAAGACGCAGATAGCCAAGGACGAAGGTTTCAGATCCCTCTTAAGAATGAGAGGATACCGAGTGCTTGAGTTGCGATACAACAACTATTCCGATAAACAACGAGACCAATTGTATATTGAGATTCTGAGCTCATTAGGACGAGAGTAACAACGCCCTGTCGCTCGCTGTGATTTTCGAAGTGCTAATCATCGTCCAATCTGTAGTCCAGATTGACTTCGTCGGAAAGCTTGACTCTGATTCCTAAGTAGATATGTCCCTTTACTCCCTCTCCAGCAAGGACTGCCTTCGGCAACGACTCCCAGACCAAGGTTTGTTCCTCTGATCTCACAGTTATCACACCTAGACTCATAGGAATAGTGAAGGGTATCCCTTTGTTGATGTGAAATCTCATCCACAATTCCTTGTCTCGATCCCTAGGCCTGAGAATGACATTTGACCTCCTTTCAGGAACGCCCAGTTCGTTTGGAAACGAAAGGATTATCGAAATTGGAACAAATGAAGCCCAAGAAGAGTCGAACCAAACAATAATGTCAAAGTCGTTGCATGGGACTAACTGTAATGTGATTGTAGATGAAGACACAGTCTACTTTTGCTCCTCTCCGAACTCGATTAATGCTCCCGTATCTTTGAGGACCGTCTCGGCAAAGTGCGAATCAACATGTTTGATGGGAGCTCGAGACTGGGCCGCCTCTCTTATTACGAGAGCACTTAGGGCAAGTATCTTGCTTGGGATCCCAAATGAAAGTCTCGATATCAAGTCTACATAATCGCTTTTGAAAGGAAAGAGCGGATCCTCCATAGGTTTGGTTCTGTAATCGCTGATTCTCGCCTCAAGAAACTCTTTGACATCGGCTTTCTTCAGAGGAGAGAGGTCGAGCCTCGCGTTTTCAGGTATTCTGCGAAGAAAACTCTCGGTACCTCCGCCTCCCTTTTTCTCCTTTTCTTGTTCCGCTAATTCCAAAAACTTCTGCCATGCATCAGGCGATGAGGCAAAAACGAAGATGACTTTGGCATGCCTAGTTTTTTGGCCCGGATCCATTTGATTGTAATCATCCCAAACCGCCTGGACCTCGTGAATGATCGTAAGCAGCTTTGATCGGCCCGCTTGTGAAAGGAGAAACTCCAGTTCATCAAGCAGAATAACGATGCTGTCAATCCCGGCGGCCTTGAAGACCCGCAAGGCTCCAAAGAATACATCGTGTATCTCCATGCTGTCAGAGACTTGAGTCGAGGCTCCAACGCTACGAAGCTCTCCCTTGGAGAGCTTCTTTCCACTTACCCAATTCCAAGCGAGATCGTTGCCGTGCGCTAGCTCAGGGACGATTCTGTCATAGGGACTCTCGAAATTCTCGCCGGCTTCAGATGCTTTAGAGAAAATTTCCAGTAGCTTTGGTCGACCAATGCTCTTGATCAGTCTGATGAAGAGGTCAACCGAGTAATGTCTTGGAAGTTCAGGTTCCGACGCTCTCACTTTTGCCGCAAGGATAGAAGATGGACTTGGACCACCCCTTTTTGCACCCTGAAGAAAATCGGAGATTTTGGAAAGCGTGTAACTTTTTCCCATTCCATAGTCGCCGAACAGAACGACTATTCCTGCGCTCTGTCCGACCAGCAACTCCAGGAGGACATTCTTGATCTTTGTCCAGTCGGATTGTCGATCTACCATAGGCATGTCAAAACGTTCGTCAGAAAAGGGATTGGCACGAAGGCCGAACTTTTCGTATTTCTCTAAAATATCACTCATGGGTAAACCGCTGCAAAGTAGTAATATTTCTTCCCGATTATTATTCCTCCTTCCTTTCTTCTCATTGGGGTCGAAAGAACTATCCTGACATCAGAATGTGCAACTATGTCTTTGAGCTTATTGTCGAAAGTGAAGGTGGTGACTCCAAGATTATCAGAGACTGTGTCACGAAGCACTGGGATAGGAACATATGGAGACCCACCTCCTTGTCCCATCTTTCTCAGATGAGCATAAGCGGCCTTCAGTCCGCTCACAAACCTCCTGTTTGATGGTATCTTCTCCCCTCCTATCATCGCACGGTGTTGAAATGGCATAGCAGAGATTCGAGATCCAACTATTCGGATCAGATCAACATACTTAAGAAAAGCTATCCAAGATTGCACACGAGTACCCGACTTCGCTTCAGCATGCCCATCTCTGAATAATTCTTCCTTCAAAGCTTCCACTCTAACTGCACTTGATGTAGACGAATGCGTCTTAAGCAGATATTCCAATACTCCTCCATCCGCTGCATCAACTCTGATAAGCTGGAGCCCTAGGCGTTTGCGATATCCTGATTCCCCAGACTCTTCGTACGCCCGAAGACAGCGAATTCCATCTGAGGTCAATTTTAGGCTACTATACTTTCCCGAGGCGAGTCTTAGATTTCGCAGTGTCGGCGTGACGTATGCGGACACGATATTGCCCTCAGTTGCGTCTGACCCTTGACTTCGGGCATACGCTGATAGTTTTTGTCGGATGACACGCCAGTTCCCTGCATTCTCACGGACGATTTTAAGAGACGGAAGTACATACTTAGGTTCGGCCTTGAAATCCAGTATAGTCGTTTTGGTCCTCGTCTCGACTTCGGATTTCATACGGGCTTCTCGTCTCGGCAGAATGTTGCTTTGTTGTTGCGATTTTCTACGAAGCCTCTCCTATCGACGTCCGAGATCACGAACGATGATATGTTGAATGAAGGCGTCTTGCAGTTTTTGCAGCTAACGTAGAGAATAAGACCGATGTCAATTGGCTCATGTTCTTGTTTTTCGTAAGCTAGTGCATATCCGGTCACTGCGGTTCGGTCACTCGGCTTCGGATCACCTGACTTGAGTTCGCCTATTGCTCCCAAGCGAGGAAATAGGAAATCTGGTTCAATGTCATTCTTGAAGCCCATTTCAGGAGCTCTTATCTTGGGTTTGAGAGTTACAGGTAAGGAACTATCAGATATAGCCTCGAGACGGCTGTCCGGAGATTTAGAAATCAAATACTTGATATGAGCGGAAATTAGTGACTGTTCATATCTAAGTACCATGTTGGAGTACTTCACGAGTGTCCTTCGTTTCGATCCAGTAACCTGATAATGATCGAGAATCTTCTTTCTTTGGGCTAGTAAGGGTTTGCATTTCTCCTTGAGACTCTCATCGATGTCTAAGGTTCTCGCACTGTTAGCTCTCGAGGTTATCACCTTTGCAACAACTAGTGTTCCTATTATGAACTCATCATAGATCTTGCCCAGCGCCCTCTCCGCTTGAGGACCCGTAACTTCCTCATGTGATTCTTTGCGAACGTACCGTCGTAGATCCTTCTCGTCTCCATAAACGATAAGGGAGAAAGGTAAACTCGGAAGGCCAACCGGCAGAACAACTCCTGACCAGGAATCACCTCTAAGCGTAATCTCGTCGCTTTGATCTCGCTCTAATCTTAGACCATGAAAGAGATCGTCTATGAGGTTCTTGAACAGGACGAAGCTCGTTGGGATTTACCTCAGCTTTGAAAATATCAGTATTTTTTCGTTGTCGATAGTTCGACCGGAGTTGTTTCGCCACGGTTGGACCTTTCTTGGAATGTTGCGGGAAATACAATCTAATCGTTTAAGGGAGAACTGGTCTGCGTACTCGGAGACAATGTCAGGAGTTGGAATCGTAACACCTCGAACTGTGCGAGGTCCCAACACCACACAACACACGCCACCTCCTTTTAAGAGCTGAGTCATCGAGGAAATAGAGCGCCATAGGCTATCGAAGTTTCTCCCCAAGACTCGCGCCTTGTGCGCATCAACCACGCCAAGCTTGGCCATCACTCGTCGAGTTAGAGAATCCGTAGCAACGCTTTCGTGCGCAACCTTCTGATGTCTTTCGCGGGTCCAGCCAAAGTCTCTTCGAGGTATGTCAAGAATCATGAGCGAGATTCTGGAGAACTGTTCATAGTTGACAGTAGTGGGGCTGTCGCCGTAGGGTGGGCTCGTAATCACTAGGTCGGCCACGGCTCGAAAATATGAGGTTCTACTGTCTGCGAGCAAAACTTCGCTCGAAGGATTCCGGTCGCGATTTTGCCGTTGAAACTCCAGGTAGAACTCGAGTTGTCTTGAGATGCTTTGTAGTACTATTCCCTCGAAAACTTTTGGCACATGCGGGTTGTGCTTCTGTCGCAATTCTTTGGGCAGTCGGTACGCCTTAAATTCGTAAGGGCGTTGGTTAGAAACGGCTCTCGCTGTGCGAGATAAGCAAGAGGCAAACAGCCATTTGTAGCGGGAGTGCCAAAGTTCCGAAGATTGAAGCTCTTCCTTCAGAGCCAAGAGTTGGGATAGGACTCTACGCTTGAACCAGAATTTTAGAATTTTTGATTGATCGCCGGTAGGCGTCACGGCGAAGTGTGTTTTTGAGCGCTTGATGAGACGGGTTGACTGAAGCACTAGGTCTGAAACATCGTCGGGGTCTACAAGCGTCGTCTTCGCTTTCGAGACGATGAGCGCTAGAGGATTCAAGTCTATTCCGTAAGAATCAAATCCCGCGAGGAGCGACTCGACCAATGTCGTACCAGAACCACAGAACGGATCGACGATTCCTGATCTACTCTTACCGAATCGGGCTATCAGTGTTCTTGCGATGTGAGGATGCATTCTTGCAGGATATGGATGCATGCCATGCACCAAGTAGGAAGCAGATACCCCTCTGAAATCCCAGTACTTGCCGTCGTTCGTCCTTGACCAGCTGATAGTCATAGATGAGATTTCACTCTCTCCGAAAAAGTTTCACTTAATATGTCCTAAGGGACGATTACTCTGTAACCCCTGGTCAGTTCCAATGATAGCGAGTGCAGGAGGAGTGCGGGAGTAGGTCCAGGTCGAGAACTCTTCAACGTCGACGGCCCGCAAGATCGTCATGTTAAGCTCACGATTCTGCAACGTTTGCGTCTAAGAGGGATTTGCTGATCTTAGGGTCAAGGTGTTGTCGGTGGTTGATGCACCAGTAGATGTACTTGGTCCGGACCATTGTTACCCGTCTACTCTTTATCCGGTCCCGGATTTGTGAGAAGCCTGGGACCTTTTTGCTAGCTTGGACTTGGCGACGCTCGGCTCGGCCAATGTCTTGTCCGGGCTCAGCTGTTCTGGAAGGGTGACATCGGAGGTTGTAGGTCTTGGTTGGACCCAGGTGATCTAACCCGATTCGACTAGTTGCTTGTTCATGAGGGGAGGATATCCTTTGTCTATGTTCCATTTCGACGCGACTCGAACCACCTTCTCTTCCAACTCTGCCACTCCTTGAGCCGAGGATGTTGGAATCATGCTTATCCAGATGGTTTCTATTCCGTGCTTCGCAAGGTCTTCAGCGTGTCGAAGGCGAACGTTGGTTCCTTTACCGCTTCGGGAAACTACAGCCAGGGATTTGTCGTCTAAGTTTGCCATTCCGTTTCGATTGAGGAATCGTCTCGCCTGGTTCCGAAGATACCATGCGAGCACGTGGTCTGGAAGCGACTTCCAACCAACAGAGCACAATGAATCAGAGTAGTTTGCCGCAATCTGAAATTGAGAAAATGCCCCGGAAAGATATCGATGGGATAATCTCTCGCGTAGACTCTCGGTCTGGGCCTTTCCGATATATCGGGGAATCCCCGTGCCGGTTGCGAAGATATACAGGCCGTGCCGTCTAAGCTCATCGACTCCCGATCCGAGGACCAATCGCCAAGGGATGCGTCGTCCACTGGGACACTCTGGAGACCAGAGTGGCCCATTCATGAGAGAAGAAATCCATTGCCCGTAGGTCAAATAGAGGCCTTCAGAACCTAGATCACGCCATTCGTCTCCGAGCAACCTAGAGAAACCTCGCTAGTCGGCTTTCGAGAAGGCCAGTAAAAGGGAAACTCCACTTAGTCGAAAACGGTACCATCTCAGGATTTCTGCTTCATTCTCTGGTACCATTTACGGTTACCAAACCCGTTACCATGCGAGAATTCAGAGTTGCAGTTGATCCTCGTGACGCAAAACTGTGAGAGTTGTTCGGAAGCGCTTGGGGCTCGGGACAGGTTTGATTGCGGGCCTATTCTCTCCCGCCTATCCGACTGGGACCCAGTAGTTGATGCGATAGCTGGGTTTTCTTTCTTGGCGGGGTAGCCTTCCGCGTGACAGACGTCTACTACGAGATCGTTAGCGTATAGCTGGTGGTCGCCGTGTTTCCATCAGCACCGATTGCGTTGAACGTGATGGTGAATGTTCCTTTCTGGGCTGTGTGAGATGTGTACAATGTGATCGTGTCTCTTACGCCGGAGAACGAGTCTGTGACTGGGTTCGCGTTCCAGCTGATCGAGACTCCTCTTGGAAGAGAGCTAGCCGTTAGGTAGACTGTCTGTATTCCGCCGCTGATTGTTGCCACTGTGGAGATTGATCTTCCTTTCATTACTGTGCCCGAGGTTGGGCTGAGGCTCATCGAGACTGTAGGCGCATATGTGAAGCTGGTCGACGTGGCTGAGCCGGCGGCGCCGGTGAAACTGTTGACCTGCTCCGCATAGACCGTGTAGGTTCCTCCGGGTGAGTTGGCGAGACTGTAGGTGGTCTGCCAGTTATTCGTTATGGGATAGTTGACTAGGCTTGCTGTTGTCCACTGGGTTGTGCTGCTGGGCGCTGTTGTTCCCGGTAGAACAGCCACTCGGACATATCCGTTGGGTAGTAGTGGTGTTCCGAGACTGTATGGCAGTGTCGCGTAGACGGTGTCCGGATTGTTCAGTAGTTGTAGTCCGAAATAGGTTCCCGTCGTGCTGTCATAGGTGCCGTAGATCTGGGCTGTTGTCGCAAGTACGTTCGTGAAGACTGATCCCGCAGCCGGGTTGCCTACGGCACTGACCGGTACTGTCAGTGTTATCGTGCCCGGAGCCGCGACAGTGTAACTGCCAGAGAGCGTTCCCGCATAATAGTACGCAGGATAGAGAAGTCCACCTGCTGGCGTGCCCGAGTTGACTAGAGTCACAGCCGTGGTCCCGTACCAGAAAGATATGCCCGCGACCTGGAAGGGTCCGGAGCTAACACCCGAGGGGGCGACGTTGACCGTGTTGGTCAGCCATTCGATCATCTGTGCGAAATAGTTCGTACCGCCATAGGTCCACTGGAACGACCAGAACTGCCCTTGGCCCGGCGGCGGGACAGTGGCGAGGTTTGTCAAGTCCGACGTTGTCATGTGTACTTGGAAAGTTCCGGCCGATGGATTGTAATTGTCAATCCATGCTTTCAGATAGTTCAGCTGAGGCTCATAGGGACAGCCCGGCGGGTTCGCAGTATTCCCATTATTGCACGGAAATCCGACAGCCTGACCCGCCTGTCCGGTCGCATAGTTCCCCGGCAGCAACGAATCGTTTCCGTTGATTGTGAAGCTTGGTGAGCTCAGGACGGTCTGGCATGTCGGGCTGAAAATATTGACACCGGACGAAGCGGCTCCATAGTCGCATCCTGCAGTGCCCGACCCTGGTCCCGGTGGTCCTGCTGATCCGGGAGTTGGAAGATAGTTGAAGAACTGTGAGTATGTGGAGGGCGCATAGGAGCATGGAGCGCTTGAGACGGTTACATTGCCGTAGAACATGTTGCTGTCCTCAACTGTCCCTCCTTGGGATCCGACTAGGCCTCCGAGCTGGGGCGGCGAGTTGGGGATTGAGCCACAGTAGCTTATTGTCCCCGAGCCACTGGTGAATATTATGCTCTGGCCACCGCCTGGACCAACTAGATCAAAGTTCTGGCCTGTGTTTGTGGTGTAGAAGACTGGTCCGTCAGCTCCATTCAAAGGCTGCCCGGTTGTCGCGTTGAGCATCTGCCCAGGCGTCAAAGTTCCTGTAAGCTGATTATTCAGAAACAGCTGGAAGGCTGTAATGTTCAACTCTCCATTCGGAAGAACACCGGCAGATCCTTGGACCACGAAGTCGAGTCTGTTTCCGGCCGTCTGGAACGACGGCGTGTAGACGGCAGGAATCTCAACAGCCATGTAGTTGTAGACCTGGGTTGTTCCGGGCGGACCCCACTCGATGGTAAAGCATGAGGGCGTCGTGGGTGTAAGGCCTATCGCTAGAACCTCCTGGATGAATTCTCCCGAAGGATCGAAGAAGTTGTTCTGATAAGTCCAACCACCGTTTGCAGTGCAGCCCACAGTTGCGCCGGTGAAATATCCGACCGTCGAGAATGTCTGGTTGATCTGGACCCCTACGTCTAGGGCGGAGGAAGGATAGGAAGAGCTTGAAGACTGGAACGGATACAGGTTATAGTTACTATTGCCGAATCCTAACGGAGTGCAGTTCGTGCAAGGCTGAGCTACAACTTTCGATGGTAGAGCGAACGCCATCATTCCTAAAAGCGCAATCAAGACCGCGAGGTGCAGTATCCGCATGGAGACGCGAAGGTTCGGCTGTGAGATTTAAGCGAAGTTTTTCTTGTCGATAATTTTAGGTCTCGATATTATTGTCGCGCGATATTATTGTATCGCGATATATTCGCGAGATTCCTCTCTAGGGCGGGACTGCTAGGGTGATGAGATGATGGACGAGCCTGCTTTCTTGGCGGGCAGTCTTCCACGTGACTTGCGGAGAGAGTCCGGCCGGGCGGGAGTCTTATCTGGTGATTGTGAAGGTGAACTGGTTGTTCCTCGTTGTGACGAATTTTATCGAATAGGAGCCAGGGCTGAACTGTGTGAACGCGCCTGCTGTTCCGCTGTATGTGCAGTTTGGACAGCTGGTTCCGATCAGGATGTTCGCTACGCCGACCTGGTTGGGAGCGATGCTGGGACCGCTCCACGAAACAAGAGCCCACTGGTCCCCGTATGCGTCAACAGCGTAATACGAGACTAGTGTAATGTTCACCGTTCCGAAGTTTCTGAGATACAAGTGCGCGTCTGTGCTGTTCAGGAACGACGAGCTATCTAGGCTTAGATCCTCTTGTCCGTTGACAATGGTCGAAGCCTTGACTGTGACAGTAATATCGATAGAATGCGTGAGCACTCCAGCCGTCCCGGTCACCGTTACGACGTAGGATCCCGGAGTCGTGAGAGAGCTCGGCTCGACGGAAACAACCGATGTGGCCGAGCCCCCCGCAACAAGATCCCCAGGTGAAGGACCGCCAGCCACGCCGATAACGGCCATCGGAGCCGTCACGGTCAAGGACACGTTCCCACTAAACGTGCCACGGCTTGTCACAGTGATGTTTGAAGTGAGAAAGCTGCCTTGTGTAACAGTGAGGCTTGAGGGTGAAGCGGCGAGCGAAAAATCGTGAAGCGTCTGCAAGTCTGCAGTCAATCGCGGAACAACGAAAATCATGGAAGTAAAACCGCCCGCAGTAACGAGGACCGCTAGTATGAGGGACCACAGCGGCGCCTTCTTTGTCAGGAAAGACACCGGTTTCAATCCTCGATATTGTATGAAGAATCTGTGAAAGCTCTAATCGGTTCTGTAACTATTCGCCAAGCTTACCGGTATGGTCGACGCCGAGCGTCGAATCTGGACCCGTGTAAGAAGACAAGTTTGATTTCGGGCGACTCTCGCGTCCCTTCTCCGCTGGGCTATCTAGCATGATGCGTTGGATGAGTCTTCTCTCTTGGCGGGGGAGCCTTCCACGCGACCTGCGCCTATTGTTCTTTTCGTTGTTCCTCTGGACGTTCGGGTTGGGCGTCTTCAATTATGTCTGGAGCCTCTATCTAGCCCAGCTCAGCGCCAGCCCGGAACAAGTAGGCCTCGTCTACAGCATCGGCTATGTCGCAGCCGCCGTCTCAATGATTCCCGGCGCTATCCTCGCTAACAAGTACGACAACAAGATCCTGCTCATCATCGGATGGATAATGAGCATCCCCGTCCCGATCCTCTTCTATTTCTCAAACACCTGGTCCGACGTCATTCCCGGACTGATCATCCTACAGTTGTCCGCGTTCAACCTGCCCGCGATGAACGCATTCATCGGCCAGCTAAGCGACGCGCGAAAAATGTCGTCCGCGTTCGGAGCAGTCTACTCCGCATTCCCGTTGGGGCTAGTCCTTTCGCCGCTTGCTGGAGGATTACTTCTCAGTTGGTTCAGCATCCGGGACCTGTTCTGGGTCTCACTAGCACTCTGGACAATATCCACAGTCATCCTCCTCCCGCTGAAGCGTCAACCACCGAGCGTTGTGGACACGAAGGCTCCGTTGTTGGAGCTTCCGAGATCCCGTCAAGAACTGACTATTCTCGTCTATCTTGTCGGAGCGGCGGTAGCCCTCAGCATCACATCACCCTCGTTTCTCCCATTGTTCTTTCAGGATCAGCTTCACCTCAGCGCTGTTCAGATTCAGCTTCTCGGGTCCGTTCAGGCTATGGGCGGCGGACTCTTTGCGATCCTTCTCGGCCGCTGGGCCTCACGTAGGAATCCGGGATCGACAATTGCATCGACTCTTCTGCTGGTTGCTGGAGGCTCTCTTGGAATAGTTCTCGTAAGCTCTCCTCTGCTCGTCGCGCCCATGGTCTTCCTTCTCGGCGGAGCTAGGGCTCCGAGCTACGTCTCATACTCGCTCCTACAGAAAATGAGACAGGGAAAGTCTAGGGCAGGCCAGTGGGGATTCTACTTGACCTTCGAACAGCTCGGCTTCGTAGTCGGCGCGTTCATCGGAGGCGTCCTCTACACAAATAACCACGCAAGCGTGCTCATCATAACATCAGCGCTCTTCATCATTCTTGCATTGCTAGCTGGGCTTCGCATTCGAAAGGTCCCGCCCGCGGTCAAGTCCACTGAATGACAGAGTCGGACGATGGGCGTCACGCGTGATTACAAGCTAATATGTTGGAGTCGCGACTAGTTTTCGGAAGATGTCGCATCGGCTCAAAGGACAAGTCGCAGTCGTCACAGGCGCGAGTCGTGGAATAGGCAAAGGCATTGCACTCGGGCTTGGAAAGGCAGGTGCGACTGTCTACGTGACGGGGCGGAGCCTTCAGAAAGATGAGAGCCGTTGGCCAGGGACAATATCTGGAACTGCCCAGGAATTGACGAATCTCGGAGGCCATGGAATCCCGGTTCGTTGCGACCATCGAAATGATAGTGAAGTCGAGGCCGTTTTCAGAAGAGTTCGGGACGAACAGACCCATCTCGATATCTTGGTAAACAACGCAACATCCTTTGGAGAGACACCCAACAGTCGGGGATACGATCCTGAAGAACCGTTCTGGACATTACCAGTCTCACAATGGGATGAGATGTTCGATGTGGGACTCCGCTCCTACTACGTAGCAAGTCAATACGCAGCTCAGATGATGATCCCAAGACAAAGCGGAATAATTGTCAACATCTCCTCCATCGGAGCCACAAAATACGCCGGCAACATCGCGTACGGAGTAGGAAAAGCGGGGGTAGACAAATTATCGGCTGACATGGCGCATCAGCTCCGTCAATACGGAGTAGCTTCAATCTGCATTTGGCCACCCCTTACTCGGACCGAGAAGGTTATGGCTTACAAGGAACACTATGATCTGAAGAAGTCTTACAGCCAATTGTTTACGGGGCTGGCTGTGGCAGCGCTGGCTTCGGACTCTAAGATCATGGACAAGACCGGCAAATCAATTCGCGTTACTGACCTCGCGACAGAATACGGTTTCTCCGACACCGCAACAGTTTCTGCCTAAGACTAAGCTCATGATATCTTCTCGACCTTTGTCAGGACTATGATCTGTTCTCCGTGTACGAGATTGTTCTTGTCGAACTTTCCGAACACGCGGAGAATCGCGCCCACAACAAGGTCCTGTGGAGTTCCCATTGCGAACCGACTCGCTTGACTCCATTCAACCTCGATCCGCTTCGGTGTTCCTCTCAAAACTCTAGAAGCCCCTGACATGTCCGGCTCCACAAACCTCCCGCCCAACACATGTTCTCGCGGAAGATCCGTAACCGAGAGAAACACGTCGACATCGGCATCTGGCGAGATACTCTCTAGCTGTTTCAATGTGTACAATTCTACAACCGGTTTCTTTAGGGGTGCTTGAGGTGGGGTTGTGCCCTGTTTCTCTGAGCCCATTGCCTGTTGCTCAGTCGTTGCCGCTACTGGTGATTCGCGTGGTCGTAGGAGTCTGTCCTGATCGTACCTCAGACCAAACTGCAAGGCTGTTTGCGCTTTGGCCAGCTCTTCACCTAGGTAGCCTGCATGGCTGAGCTGAGTAACTAGACCATCACGGAGTAATCCGAGCAGCATCGAAGTCGCTCCTCTTCCTCGCATCTCATGCGCAGGCGTGTGATCAGGCAGATAGTGTCGCAAGATGATCTCTTTCTGATCTTGATCGATGCTGATCACGAAGTATCCTTTCGGGTCATAGATTAGCGGCTCACGCTGACCCCCGGGCCGAATAACCGTGAAGGCCTCCCCAGCAGCCACTGTTGATGCTGACGCACCGTCCGCCTTGAAGGGTCCCGGATTTCGAGCGGAGAGACTCTTAACACGCTCCTCGAGAGCTTGGAGATCATCCTCACCAGCCCAATCAACGACTTCAACCTGCTTACGGAACTGTTCGACCTGCTGAGGAGCAATTGTCGGCAAAACCGGATCGTAGCCGGCTGCACCAACGATCCGCTTAGAATCATCGACCCCGTTCTCGGCAAGCGCAGTGAGGGACTGTCCCGGCTTGAAGAGCTCGGACTCCTTTCCACAAATAAGGAGAAAACGGATCGATGGATTCGTTGTTATGTTAGTTATGATTCTCGCGATTCCAAGATTGGCTGTATAGACCATGCCTGCGATAGCGACGCCAGGAAGACTCGCGAGTGGGTTCATCAATTTCTCGGATGTTAGGGCGCATATTGCCACGGGCGCGTTTGGATCCCCGACCTTGTACGTACCGGGGACCACGGGCCACGATGCGCCAGTCGAGCTCATGTCTTAGTGGAAAATTGCGCCGTCAATATATGAACGGGAAAGATACCGGTAGTATACTGGTTATGAGAGAAGTGATAGATTCGGTTCTAGGTAATCTTGTGGATCCGCTACGAACTGAAAAAGCCTAGTTTGTCCATTGCGCGAGGGCCCACTAAGCAGAACGATCAATATTGGATTCACCACCACCACGCTTCTATATTGTTTAATACGCTTCACTATGGATGAGGTAACGGGCTAAGAAATGAGCGCGCCGACTATGTTCTGTCGTAGTTGTGGCAAGCCGATAGCCTCCGATGCAAAATTCTGTCCGTCCTGCGGCGCGACCGTTGTAGTACAGCAGGCTCCTCCGGTTTGGAGCGCGCCACAATATCAGGCTCCTTACCAGCCAGCTCCCGCGAAGTCTAACAAGAACTTGATCATTGCGATCGTCATAATTGTCGTCATAGTTGGGGCCATAGTCGCCGGCATTGCGCTATACACAGTCGTCAACACATTCAGTTCAACAGCGCCCCACTCTCTCAGCATAGTAAACGGACCTATCACGGTTCAGCCATCACAATACAACTACTACATGCTCACAGTTCCATCGGGGGCCAGGTCGGTCAGTGTTGATGTGAGCTTTACAGCTTCGGGGGGTAGTGGAAACGATATCGAGGTCTATGTGGTGGACCAGACAAATTATGTTAACTGGCAAAACGGTCATGCGGCAACTGCCTACTACGACAGCGGACAAGTAACCACGGATACTACCATCGTAAGTCTTCCCGGCGGAGGAACATATTATCTCGTATACTCCAACACCTTCTCGAGCGTCTCCAGCAAGACTGTTCAGACCACAGCTAACCTATCGTACGTGGGCTGACAACATCTCCACATCCACGCTCGAGAATACTACTGATCAGGGCTTGTACGCGGCAGTCGGTTGAGAACATAGTCTGTTATTGTTGAGTCTAGAACCGCTAGGCCGCCAGCCTTGAAAAAGGTAGGACCGTCGACCGGGCGTATCTTTGTTTTTCCTGTCAGAATCTCTCCAAGCTCCATGAGATCCGACTCTCGAACCGCCCCTTCTCTCATTGGCCGGATAATGTCGCCGTAGGTGGCTAGGGCTTGCGCTCGTGAATCAACAACCACTCTGGATTTTCTGACAAGCTCTGTGTCGACCTCCCTGCCTTCCGGGGTAGCCCTTCCTATCGCGTTCACATGTACTCCTGGTTTGACCATGCTTCCGTCGAAGACCGGAGTGTCAGCTGTTGTCGCGGTTACAATCACATCAGACTCTCGCGCCACTTGTTGAGGAGTGTCAGCTGCCACGACCATCGCTGCATGGTCCTGAGACATTTTCTCTGCAAACAATTCTCGTTTTCTTTTGTCTCTGGAATAGACGAGAATCCTGTCGAAGTCTCTGACTAGCATAAGCGCGGGAATGTGAGTCGTTGCTTCCGTGCCAGCTCCGAATACTCCGAGAACCTTGGCGTTCTTGCTGGCCAAGACATCTGTTGCCACCGCCGTGCTCGCAGCAGTCCTTACGGCTGTCAGCCAGTCTCCCTCGACCTCTGCTGCCAGCACTCCGGTGATTGCATCGTACGCGTAAATTGTCGTCATGACGGTTGGCAGAGAGACCCGCGGATTCCCTACATTGACCCGCGCCGCTTTGAGTGCAACGGTTCCCTGACCGTACACGTATGCAGACATGAAGAACATCGACGCACCATTGGGAACCTGTAGGAGGATTCGCGGAGGATTAACAGCCTGGCCCTCGGCGAGTCTGACATACGCCTCCCGGACTAATTGGATAGCCTTCGGATATGAGAGTAGACGCTTCACATCGGCCTCAGTCACACGAAGCATGATCTGGATTTTCTGGCACTCGTTTCCGCATGACTTCGGCTGACGGGTCTATTGTACGCTCAGCACTGTTGGTGGTGCTTGGGACGTGTCTACGAGAACAGTGATCTTTTCTCCCGTAGCTAATGCGGCTATTTTGACCTGGTCTGATGTGGATAACGTTTCAGCCTTGGCTAGGACTTGGACGATTGTAGTACTGTTCGTTCTTATTCCGATCACCCATCTAGTGTTACCGTTGACAACGTAGGAGCCTATCGAGGTTACGTTGCCCGTGATCGTCTGCTGGGTTCCAGTTGAGACCCCTAGGCTGCTGACCGCTCGGCTTGTAGCGCTCTGTACTTCCGTCGGATCATTGGGGTTCGTAATGGCGTATGAGCCAACTTGTTTCGTGTACGCGTTTACGACCGCGACCATGACAGGGACGGTGAGACTAGACGAGGTCCCGTAGTAGGGTATGACGTAGATCAGTCCCCCGTTGATCGAATACAGCAGCATGTTTCCACTGGTCCAGTCAGGATGGAGAGTCAGCCTAGACTTGATAGTCGGGTCCGTGGTCACTGCCGAGGCTGCAGAATTGGGACCGATAACAGTTGTCCCTTCAGGGAACCTGATCAAATACACTGTCCCGGTCTGGTTTCCAGCAGGGGCAATGTAGAGTCCGGCCAAGTTCTGGGAGGGGCTCTGATAGATCTCTACGAGTCTTACGGCGGCCCATGCTAGGTTTCCGTTGATCGGGGTGATGATGAACCGGGTGTCCTCTGTTGACTGGAGGAACACGTTCCTCTGCCACTGTAACGGGTCGGTCTGGAAGTAGAAGTTGTACACGTCTTGTTGAGTATTGAAGTACGTCTCGGGATATCGTAGCTGGGGAATCAGCCAGGACGGCATCGGCTGGTTCCACTGGGGATACATCGAGCGATAGAAGGACGTGACATAGTCTGTCTTGCCATTATTGTAGAGATACCCCGTGATCGCTCCGGTCTTGACGTCGGTCAGGACTGCTCCGAAGAGTCTCAGTATTGAGGTTTGAGTATGCTCGGGGTAGTCGGCGAAGTCGCTTGGGCTCTGCCAGTTGATCCAGACCCAGTGTAGCAGGTAGATGTTTCCCGACTTGTCAACGACCGGATAGGGGTCCGGGTCCATCTGCATGTTGGGAAGGAGAATGTTCGAGAGTCGAGTGTTCACATCCCTGTATTCTAGGGCTTTGATGTTGCCGTAGTTGCCGTTGGCGAAGTCGAATCGTCCCTGCCAGAAGAACTTCCAGTACAGCCAGAAGCCCTGATATGTATAATCCGGAGCACCGTTGTAGCTTGGCGGACCCTTGTAGTTTGCTAGGTGGGTCTCGTTGAAGCCTGGGATGTTCAGGTAGACCTCGTCGACTGAGGACCACAATCCTCCCTCTCCGTAGTAGATCTGGGGCGTCTGGGTCAGATTCCATATCGTGCTCATATCCACTGTCTGAGTGGTCGCCGCGTTTACCGCCAGGATTTTTTCGGAATGTGTGAGAAGCAGATGTTGAGTGCGCCAGACATCAACATCGTTGGCATAGTTAGCCTCCACTAGCTGGAGTATTGAAACCCAGTATTCCGTGCCATTGATGTAGATGATATCGACTGGAGCGTTGTCGATAGACATCCAGTTCACTCCGACCAGAGGTTTCATGTTTAGCTGGGCGGAAGAGTTCGTGAATATTCGAATATGATCCAAGGTGTTGGTCTGGTTGCTGTAGCTCGTGATCATCGACAGGTTAGCGCTGTTGACCGAGTCTACGCCGTATGCCCATCTGGTGTACTGGATTGTCGGAACATAGGCCGGGTCCCACTGGTAATTGATGTACTGTCCAGACTGCGCACGCAGAAATGATGAAAATGCGTTAGGCGCGATTGCCGCGGTCAGCACAATCGCGATAATGATTATTGCCCTGACCCGGGTTATTTTGAAATGGAGTATTCTCTGGGTCCGGGTAATTCCTGTGAGAAGAGCAAAGCCTACGAGACCGAACACTACAGCCCAGAGAATGAATGGTGCGCCTACATCGTAGACCCAAGCACCACTGCTGAGGAATACGTAGACGAGAGGTAGGAGTATGATCGCGAATAGGTGACTGAGGGCCGTGCGCGACATTCCAAGCGAGTGCTTGGAGGCCCCGACTAACAAATTGGGGATGATTGCGATGCCTAGTCGAATTCCGAGAACGATGAATGCGAGACCTAGAAGTGAGAGGATTAGTTTGAACACTTCGAAGGTGAAGACGTTGTCAATTCCGAAGGTCGGCGAGACTTGGTAGGTTCCGGCGAGTCTCATGCCTAGAATTCCAAAGTAGTTTCCTATCTGGGCCCACCATGAGCTGTTCGTCTGGGTCATGTAGTTCTGAACGGTGAGGAACCGCAAAGCGATGTCATTGGCAATCAGCGAGGCGATGCCTAGAGCGAGTAGGAACTTGATTGCGGTCCAGGCCAAGAATGCGGGCGATCTAACCGAGAACCGATCGTTCCATTCTAACTTGCCGTTCTTTGAAAGTACTGCGTGATCCAGGTTCTCTCCGATGTCCCACTGTACAGGCTGTCTAGCTCCGATGTCATAGTATCTCCTTCGCGCAAAAGTAGTTCCGAGATTGGACCTCTGGAACAGTCGTAGGAGACCGAGAAGCTTGCTGTGCATGTAGAGATGCCTCTTCCCATCCCCGCTGACGCCCCATGAGACTCGTGGATCGCTGAGCATGAAGAGGGCTGCGAGAGCGAAGACAATCCAGATTACAGCTCCGTTAAGGTACTGGAGGTTGAGATAGTCGATTCCCGCCTTTCCAAAATAGGTCGAGTACTTCACGTCGAGACTGAGCCCGCTATTCAGGCCGGCTGTGAAGGCTGCGAAAATCGCTAGTCCGAGAATGATGTAGTAGATGATCCAGGGCTTTCTCGAACCAGCTGCCCGGTGAACCGTCATACATGCGAAGGACCCTACAACAACGAGGATCAGTAGGAGGGCGGCGGAGACCAAGAATTGCGATACGAATACCCAGAGCCCCAGGCCGGTATTGAAAACGGACAACTGTCTCAGAAGTACGAGCTCTAGGACGAAGTCGGCAAGTATTGCGAGAACTCCAGAAATAAGCCCAATTCGGAAGAAGCGATTAGCCCCGGATACGACAACAGTCAACCGGTTTTCCTCGTTTTTTGTCGGAACGGATTGGAAGATAAAGCTAGACGAAGAGAGCGGACCCAATATACTAGTGGCAGACAGCCCCCACTCATAGGGGAAGAACTATGCTCTCGGTTTCCTTGATTGGACGCCAAGCTCCCGAATTCTCACAGCTTCAAGGATGGATCAATAGTCCGCCGTTGACAATGAGTGGGTTGAAGGGGAAAGTGGTCTTGCTTGATTTCTGGACTTTCGGCTGTATCAACTGTGTCCATACACTGCCACATGTGAAACAACTGTACATGAAATACCCGAAAGACAAGTTCGCCTTGATTGGGGTTCATACTCCCGAGTTTGACTTTGAGAAGGTTCCAGAGAATGTTGCTGACGCAGTGAAACGTTTTGGGATCGAGTATCCAGTTGCATTAGACGGTGAGAATGTGACTTGGAAACTCTATGGAAACCAGTACTGGCCTCGGCAGACTCTGATCGATGCGAAGGGCAAGGTCCGCTGGGAACATGCAGGCGAAGGGGCCTACGACGAGATCGAGAACCAGATTAGAGAATTGCTGAAAGAAATCTGAAAACGTCAACTGGACAGTTCTGCGCCTAGAAAGGCGAACTATGCCCGAAACGGTCCCAATCAATCGTGTCCTATTCGGGAATTTTATGGAGCCTGTTCGCTCGCGACACCAAATCGTCCTAGCCCGAGGCAGAATGCGACAGCCTGTTTTCCGAATTGTTAATAATTCCGTTTTGAAAAGACCATTCAACCCTGAGCAGTACATGCGCAATAATATTCTGATATTCCTAACGCTATCCACGATCTTAGTAGTCGGGTTCGCGCCGTCAGTAAGGCTCGCGACTGCAGCATCCACCACGAATGTGAGTCTTGACTGGTCGAAGGTAGCTCTTACGCCCGGATCAGCGGTTCCTCTTTCCCGTATCAATCCGGGCATGGTCTATGATCCTTTGGATGGTTACATGCTTCTTTACGGGGGTTGGAATAATGCGAGCAGCTATCTCAGCGACACCTGGATATTCCTCCACAATACTTGGACCCAGCTCAGTACTTCCACAAATCCGGGTCCAAGATCCGATGTCAGTATGGCCTATGACCCAGCAGACGGATACGTGCTCCTCTACGGCGGAGAAGGCGTCAACGGCGAATTGAACGATACATGGGCGTTCCAAGACGGAACTTGGACAAGATTACAGACGAGCATAATGCCTCCCACCCGAGAAGACGCTCCAATGGTCTACGACGCGGCAGACGGTTACATCCTTCTCTTCGGCGGTGTCAACAAAGCCCCCTCCCCGAATTATCACTACTACAACGACACGTGGACTTTCAAGTCCGGACGCTGGACAATGCTGGCCACAGCACAGGCGCCGAGTCCTCGGGGACAACCGGGGATGGTCTATGACCCTGCATCCGGCTATACGCTGTTGTTTGGTGGTTCAACGGATTACTGGAGTGTAAATGGTGGACAGGCGGACACTTGGAAGTACCAGAGAGGAGTATGGACGCAGCTCTATCCTTCGGGCAGCCCGGATCACAGGAACAGTTTCGGACTAGTCTGGGACCCGGCTATAGCTGGAGATCTATTCTATGGTGGCTGGGACCCGGCGGGAACTTGTGGTAACGATCAGAATGATACGAGGATCTATGCAGAGCAAGTGTGGAGACAGCTGACGCCGGCCAGTTCTCCGGGAGAGAGACAAGAGTTCGGAATCGACTACGATCCAGCACTAGGAGCAGCGATTCTGTTCGGAGGCGGAGAAGACGTTGGTGCTTCCCCGGAGGCTGGATGTGGGACACCGGTTTTCCTTAACGACACATGGCAATTCTCGCTTACGCAGCCCTCGACCAACAATCCGCAGAACAACTCACCTCTTCCTATCACATCGTACCTGATGTACGGAGTGGTGGGCGCCCTGGTCGTCGCCGGGGCCGGCGCGGGAACTTATGGGTTGAAGAGACGATCGAACGGTAAGAACACTGTCCCAGACGCGATAGAGACTGGTATAAACTGTCAGAAGTGTGGGACTGGTCTTCCCGAAGGCTCAGCTTTCTGTGGAAAGTGCGGCCAGAGGATAGAAACCTAGAGAGATAATCGCGCGCCGCATCCGTTACAATAGTCGAAGCTGGCCAAGACCATCTTGGCACACTTGTCGCATTTCACATTCAACTGCTTGGCACAGCGCTCGCAAAAGGTGGCCGTCAGGGATTGTGAATGGAACCCGCAGTCCGGGCATACTCGCAGTTTCGCGACATCGTTCATGCTGAGAGCCTTGGAAGGCTCCTCGTGTCCGTTTGTGAAGAGCGACAGCTGCTCTCCGTTGGCGATGCAGGCTAAGCGCATCTTTACACCCGCCATTGCCGAATCGCGTATCTTGAACCCGGAATATTTTCTGCCATTCCCGCGAGCGTCCATCATTGACTCTTCAACAAGTCCCAATCGAACCATTAGGCCCAAGACTTTGCCCACGCGATCCGTATAGTATCGGGACCTTGTGA
>JAJPJY010000009.1 GCA_021323995.1 bacterium
GTCATGGACAGTTATTCCTCCTATGAACGGTGTAAATCCTACCATCTGCTCGGATTCCTCCGCCTGCCCCTCGGCTCGTAGCGTCTCTCCCGCCGGAAACCGCCTCCACCTGGACCACCGAAGGGACGCGACGGAAGATGCAGCCTGGGAATGTTGAGCCCTGGAACGACCGGCGCCTGTATCTCGTCAAGAGTCGCAGAAGTCATTCTCCTAATGCCCTCGAAGACGTCCCAGTCCTCTCTCGTCAAGAAAGAGATAGCGACTCCCTTTTTCCCTGCTCGTGCGGTCCGTCCAATCCTATGGAAGTACATGGATGGGTCTTCAGGCATGTCGAAGTTGATTACGTGGCTGACCTTGGGTATGTCAAGCCCTCGCGCGGCGACATCCGTCGCGATCAGCAGTCCGGTCTTACCCGTGCGGAAAGCGTGTATTGCATAGTCTCGCTGTCTCTGTGAGAGGTCGCCATGAATCGCCATCGCATCATAGTGATTGGCTTGAAGAGCCTGAGTCAATCGATCTGCTCGAATCTTAGTTGCGCAGAAAACGAGACCCCTACTAACGAGATCCTTCTCAAGTAGACTACAGAGCGTACGGAACTTGTCATCTTCGTCCAGCTGAAGAATTTTCTGGTCTACAGTGTCAACCGAGAGCTCGTCGCTGTCGACAAAAGCGGTGACCGGGCTCCTAAGATAACGCTCGCTCAATCGAACAATCTGATCAGGCATCGTCGCGGAAAACAAGGCAGTCTGATGACTTCGAGGCACAGTACGAAGAATATCTGTAATATCGTCGATGAAACCCATGTCTAACATTCTATCCGCCTCGTCTAAGACAACGAATTTTACGCTCTCTAGCCGGGCTGTCCGTCTCTCGAGATGGTCCCTCAAACGACCCGGGGTCGCGACAATGATCTTGGTTCTCGGATCTTCCAACCTGTCGATTTGGACATTAATGCTCTGACCACCATAGACTGCCACCGCTCTAACTCCCAAGTGTCGCGCGAGTTTTTCGAATTCACCAGCAACTTGTACTGCGAGCTCCCTGGTAGGAACCAGGACAAGTCCTTGCAGGGCTCGCTGTTTCGGATCGATATTCTGCAGCATCGGAACAGCATAGGCAAGGGTCTTACCGCTTCCAGTGTGCGCCTGGCCTATCAGGTCCCTTCCTTGAAGGATGGGTGCAATGGCTTCGGCTTGGATCGGAAACAGCTCATCGAAGCCGAGATCTTTGATCCCTTGAAGGAGTCGGGGGTCCAGATCGAAAGCTTCGAATTCCCGGGGTGACCCCATTCCTAACCTACTACTCTGGAAACGAAGCTAGGATAAATGTTCGAGGTCCTCAGGAGCTCCACGTCGAGGGTAGGCTTAAACTGAAGCTTTCACACCGGATCGCCGTGAAGTAACTGAATGGCACGGCTTTCTAGACAAAGAATAGCTTTGATCCTCTTCCTAGCTGTTGCCTTTCTGACCGTCCAAGCCTCCCTCCCACAAAGGGTTCAAGCCCAGTCAAATGTCTATGTCGCGTCTCTCAACCAGAACATCGATCCCGGCGCGAACAATTTCGTAACCTCATCAATCAACGATGCGACATCCTCGGGGATCCACAGCTTCATTCTGATCCTCAACACGAACGGCGGCGACGGTGCTGACATGGAAGACATCATCAGTGCGATATCGAACTATGAGGCTGCTGGATACAACTTCACAACACTAATTGCGCCGAACGGAGCTTTCGCCTTCAGCGCAGGCTCCTACATTGCAGAATCATCGACGACGGTAGTGATGGTGCCTGGAACCGTCATTGGATCTGCGACGCAGATCGTAAGCGGTATTCCAACCGGTGAGGAGAACACGACTCTAACCAAGGACATCAATGCTTTTGCGACATACATGACCACCCTTACTGAAGAACACGGGCGAAACTCAACCGCTACTAGCCTTATGGTCACTCGAGGCGTGTCTTACCCATGTGGCACTTTCGTGTCGTGTAGTGCCAAACAATATGGAGTGATAGATGAGGACCTCAACGCCAACAGCACGGGACAAGCACTCACAATGATGGGTGCGGGAGGCGCAACGATCCATACTCCCGGAACCCTGCCTACATTTCTCTCGATAATCAGCGATCCAAACCTGGACAGCGTGCTCTTCCTTGCAGGAATATTTCTCATTCTCGCCGACATTTATCATCCGACGCTAATCTTGACGGTAATAGGGGCCGCAGCAATAGTTCTCGCTCTACTCGGGCTTGGAACCTTCGGCGCGCCTATAGTCTCAATAATCTTGATGGTGATCGGCTCACTCTTTATCTTCCTTGAACTGAAGATCCATCACGGTGTTGCTGCGATCGCGGGGGTTGTAATCTTCATCGTTGGGTTCCTGCTGATCTTCAATCTTCCATCATCGGCACCAGCGCCTCCCTCTTGTCCTTCGACAGGTTGTCCAACTGGCGCTGGCACTTTCATGCCGTTAGGAATCCTCACGTACATAGTTCTCGGATTAGTCGGCGGCGGTGGAATTCTAGGGAGCATCTATCTTTACAGGGTCCGAGAGACTTTGATGCGACGGCCTCCCGCACAGAATCCCAAGGCTATAATAGGCAAACAAGGCCGCCTGACGAGTGACTTGAAAGCTGGGGGAGTCGCTACCGCCAACATCGGATCCGAAGATTACAGTGTGACAGGTCACATTGATCTCCCCAGAGGCACGCAAGTTGCCGTAAAGGACGTACAAAAGTTACACTTGGTCGTGGAGAAGGTCGAAGCCGAATGATAGACCTTAGTTTCGCTGCTCTTCAGGCGGACCTCGGAACCCTAGTATTGGTAGTTTTCATCATCATCATTCTGTTAATCGGTCTTGGCGTGTTCGCTTCCGCGATCAAGATTATCCGGGAGTACGAGAGGCAGGTCCAGTTCCGCCTAGGGCGGCTCGTAGGAGCTAAGGGACCTGGAGTAGTAATCATTCTTCCAGTTATCAACAGGCTGGTAAAAGTCGACCTAAGAGAGAGATACCTAGAAGTCCCCCACCAGACAGCAATCACCAAGGACAACGCGCCTGTAGACATCGACTTTCTCATCTACTACAAGGTAGTCGATGCTTCACAGAGCATTGTCCAAGTCCAGAACTTCACAGGAGCTTCAGTGGGACTCGCCACGACAACCCTGAGAGCCGTTGTAGGAGACATACCTCTAGACGAGCTACTATCGAAGCGAGAACAGATCAATGCAATTCTCAGAACACGTCTCGATGAGGTAACGGAAAGATGGGGAATCAAAGTAACCAACGTCGAAATCCGAGAGATTCGACCACCGAAGGATGTCCAGGACGCGATGGTCAAACAGATGACCGCGGAAAGAAGCAGGCGAGCCCTGGTCACGGAGTCGGACGGTATTCGAGAATCATCAGTCCTCAAGGCTGAAGGTAATAAGAATGCGGCGATCCTACAGGCGGAAGGTGACAAGCAGTCGGCAATCCTGAGAGCTGAGGGCAACAAGCAGTCCCAGATTCTCTCGGCCGAGGGCTATTCGCAAGCATTGGGATTGATCTTCGGCGCTGCAAAGAACATCGACGCGAGAACGATGGCCCTCCAATACCTGGACATGCTCAAAAGCCTCGGCGCAAGCCCCTCAACAAAATACATCCTTCCTATGGAGTTCACGAGCATGATATCCCAGTTACGAGGATTCCTCCAAGAATCCTCCAGGGACCAAGACCAAAAGTCCTGAAAGGTAACAACTCGTTTTCAAGAGTCAAGTTTCATTAAGCCTCCAACCGACGGGTATTCAGCATGCCAGGCGAAAAGATGGGGCTTGTCGCACGACTATCGAGTTACGCTCTCATCATAGTCTTGCTCTTGGCATTCGCGGGCGTAGCAACTTATGCCGTTCTAAGTGACAACTCGGTTCATGGATTAACAGTCAGATTCTACAATGTCTCTTGGTCCTGCGCCGGTGGAACTACAGGTCCTTTGACTTTCACCTTCGGAAGCATAGTAGCCTATAGCTCGACATCCCTCCCGACCTCAATATCGCACGTCGTGTTCTCAATGTCCACGAATGGATTCGCGGTCGGAAACGTTACCGCTGCAAGTTCGAGCTTCGGCCCCGGTCAAAGCGCGTCGTACCCAGGCCTTACCTTCACCAACCCGGCCCTTGACCCAGCCTCACAACCAATTACGTCTTTGATAGCACTCACAATCAACGCTCAGGTTTCGGCCGGGTTCTATAGTTCAGAAGCCTCTGCATCGTTCTCTGAGACCGTACACTTTCCAAGCCAAGCATGCTCGACCTGAGACCACTGACTTGGACGGCGTCTCAGTCTACATAATTCTGCAAACATCAACAACCGAACTTGAGCGAGATCGGTTTGACTCCCGGGTTCTCCTGTGGGAACCAGCCAGACGCCAGTAGGGCACTTATCCATGAAAATCGCGTCTAGAATCGATGATTTTGGAGACATGCGGAATGCTTTTCTTCTCATCCAGAAGGGCAGTAGAGCATGCCGACGAAAAAGAATGGAATACCAAAGTCCCTCCTCGCGGACGTAAACAAGGCAAAGTCTCGACTGTCAGCGCTTGAGAAGAATCAAGCCGCTCTTCTGAAAACAAAGATAGCCGCAATCGAAAAGGCCAACGCCTCTCTAACCAAAGAACTCAGAGACCACGTCAAGAGCTTAAACGAGGCCCTCAAGAAGCAGCAAGAAACCATCGCATCGCTAGGCAAGATGAAGGCAGCGAAGAAAGAGAAGCGCAAACCAAGCCCCTACAACCTCTTCCTGAAGGACAAGATGAGCCAAGGAATGAGCATGGTCGACGCTGTCAAAGCATGGAAGGAAAGGGAAGGCGGATCATCCTCCTCGTCCTCTGTGCGAGAATCTGGCCAAAGCTGGCAGTCTCCAACACAGCAGTACTAGACTCAAACGTATCGTCGAGGCAATAGGCGCGGGAAAACGCCTTCCTCGACAAACCCCCCTTTTTTTCAACAGAGAGAAATCGTCGCTCTCACGGCTGTTCTTGCCTCATCTCCAAATTGATAGAACAGGTTCGGGGAAGGGGTCCAGCCCGCACATATTCACCGCATAGGAATACGGAGATATCCGCCAAGTTCCCAATGTAAGTCATAAAGTTCGTGACACTCGACGCAAGGCCGTGAAGATACTCCGCGCTTAAGCGCTACAGGCATCTTGGATGCAATTCGGACACGCGAACGCGTGGCTGAGGTATGCACAATGGCGCATCCGGCGAGAGTAAAGAGCAAAGCATTCAACGGAATCCCCCATCTGCCGTTTCAGGAATTTACAGCAGCAAGCCTCGAATCTCTACTCAGTCTCCTCAAGAAAGCGAGGATCAAAGATTCCGAGATTGAAGTCTCCACATCTGAAGAGTCTCAACACACAGCGTGTTCCGTGCCACTCGTTCATGTTCTCGTCATGACAGCGAAGGGAGATGGCGATACGTCATACAGAGACCTCGCGGCACTCTACCAATATTGTCCAGTTTGTCGTCAAGCCGTGAGGGTACTCTGACAATTGAGATTACTACCTAACGTTCTGAGCGACTAGTTTGTAGACTGAAAGCTTGAAAAAGGCCCCTGCTAACACGGGGAACCTTTGAGACGGAAATCGAGTGGACGATAGCCGGCCCGCTGTATTAGGACTCGAAGACGGAACAATTTTTCGTGGAAAAAGCTTCGGCGCCTCTGCAGACGTTTCCGGAGAAGTCGTCTTCAACACATCAATGATAGGATATCCTGAACTCCTAACAGACCCATCCTATCTAGAACAGATAGTAGTCATGACCTATCCTATCATAGGCTCTTATGGAGTCCCATCCTTCTCCCGATGCGACAAACACGGAATACCGCTTCACTTTGAATCTGAGACCATCAAAGTCAAGGGCTACGCTGTCCATTCATTGTCCGACCCGAGCCACTGGTCCAGTGAAAAGACCATCCAAGAGTGGCTCGAAGAGGAGAGAGTCCCAGGAATTAGCGGCTTGGACACGCGGGCGTTAACGAGAAAGATACGTGCGAACGGTACAATGCTGGGCTTCGTTAAAACATCAGAGGAATTCACTGGATCCGATGAGATCGGGAAACGTCTCAAGAAACTGACAGACCCGAACGAAAGTGACATTGTCAAGAACGTATCACCCTCAGAACCAGTCCATTACGTCAACAACTCGGACAATACAGTCGTCATAATAGATTGTGGCGTCAAATATGGAATCCTTCGAAGTCTCCTCGCCTCTGGA
>JAJPJY010000019.1 GCA_021323995.1 bacterium
AACGCTAGCTCCCAGGGTGCCGTTCGCGATGTTCGGATAGAGCTCGATTGATGAACTGTGTTCGATGCAACCGACGAAGTGAAGTATTTCCTCCCTCAGAGTATTGTTAGGAAACACCATTACGGGTTCCGCTCCCTCGCTTCTCTGCAGAACTAGTCGCTGGTCGAGGCAGTCGAGTCGGGCGGCGCCTTCGCTACCAACTACACTTACCTCTCGACGCTTTTCAAAGTCAAGCCAGCTCAATTCTATGGTAGCGTCTAAGCCGTTAGGATGCTCGGCGTAAATATCGGCCATCTCATAGCCGGCGTTTGTTCTGAAACCTTTTCCTCTGCAAGAGATTTTGCATGGCCAAGTGTCGAGCAGGTTGTTGCAAATGTCAAAGGGATGGGGACCCAGATCCGTTATGACCTCCCTATCCTTCTGGAAAGCCAGGAGACCGGTCCATCTCAAACGTAGATAGTAAAGGTCTCCGAGGACTCCGCTAGCCATGAGTCGTCTCAACGATCGCACGCCATTGTTGAATCGATGAACATGTCCAGTGCAGAGGACGCTCCCCTGTTCCCTGGCCAGTCTCACTAGTTCGAAAGCGTCAACCGACTTCAATGCTGGGGGTTTCTCGACGAGGACATGCTTGCCGCTCCTGATGAATTCAGAAGCGATCTTGAAGTGAGTGCTGTTCGGGGAAGCGATGTGGACACCTGAGACTTTTGAGTCTGACAGTAGATCATGATAGTCTAAACGACAGTCGATCTTACCGAACTCTTTTCTGCATTGTTCCAAAGCTGTCGGCGAACTGTCAACGACTGAATGGAGCGCGATGTCGTAGCCATCCCTAGAGAGGCTGAGGATCTCTGAGATGACTTTCTTTCCCCAGTACCCTGCTCCGATCACAGCTATGCTGGTCCGGTTCATCGTCAGGACAACATGGACGATCTTTCCATATAATCGGGACGTTTACATTCGACAGAATTGAATCCTGTAGGTCTAATTCTGGTTAGGGGAGAACACATTTGGTTACAGGTGCAACCTCAACCGGGCATAGTATCCGAGGGATCCGTGTCTGACGAACACTTGCAGCACGAGCAAAGACAGAAGTTGCAATAGCCGCAGAAGAGGTTCGCAGGTTCCGAACAGGCTGGACATAGCCCATCTCGGATGTCTAATCCTTGCATAGCTGTGTATATCAGAATCTGTCTTCTCAGGATATTATCTTCGCGTCCACATTTGTCGAAATGCTAGTTAACCTGAATACAATTGGCGCAAGTTGTGTTCCACCCCAGCAATTGTGGACGTGCCACCCAAATATCCGCCCGTAGGCAATCTATACCGGGAAAAACATGCTGCCAAGGAACAGATATTTCAATCCAAAGATCCTATCGCTAACCCTTGTTCTGCTAACCCTCGGGATAGGCACAGTACTCACAGGTCAATTATCGAGACTGGGCAATGCAACAACAATAAATTCGCAGACTGCGGCACCTACCGGCCTCTACTTCGATCATACCGTCATCATCATAATGGAGGATCACGGAATCCAAGACATCTGCGGCCAGAATCCTCCTCCATGCCAAAGCTCCTCCGGAGCACCGTACATGGCTGGACTAGCGAACAGCTACACGATTGGAGATCAATACCTGGGCGTGTCCCATTTCAGCGAGGCAGATTACAAAGCACTCTTGGGAGCCGACACGTTCGGATGTGGTAACAGTGGCTGTCCACCAGTATCCAATCCCAATCTGGTAGACCGTCTAGAAGCTGCAGGCTTGACATGGAAGGGCTACATGGAAGGGCAGAACGTTGCTAGTGGCTGCGACACGACATACCACGAACCCTACACTCCTGAGCACAACCCCTTCGTTGGGTTCACTGACATCCTGAATAATCCGACACGTTGCGCCAAGGTTGTAATGGCAAACCCGTCTAGCTGCACAGTCACAGACTGCACGTTGGTTAATGATCTAAACTCAGGTTCGGCGCCCAATCTCATGTGGCTCACACCGGACAACTGCGATAACATGCACGGCTTCACTGGTATCTGCCCAGCGTCCATTCCAATGGGCGACACCTACCTCAGCAGTCTAGTTCCAAACATCCTGAACAGTCTGACATTCAAAACACAGCGATCTATGCTATTCATCGTCTTCGACGAAGGAAACGGTTTCTGCCCACTCAACGGCAGCTCAGAAGACTGTGTCTACGCCTCATGGATCGGTTCAGGAGCCAAGACCAGTTTCGTCACCAGCAATCTCTACAACCACTACTCATGGACCAAAACCGTTGAATTGAACTGGAACCTTGCTAGTCTAACATCGAACGATGCTAGCGCGTCAGCGATGACCGAATTCTTCACCACTACTCCACCAGTACAATTCACAACCAGTTTCACTTACAGCCCATCCTCGCCACAGTCAGGACAGCAAGTGGCCTTCACTGCATCAGGTTCCGGAGGAACAGTCCCCTACACATTCACCTGGTCCTTCGGTGATGGAGCCAACGGGACAGGAGCGACAGCATATCACACCTACGCAAGCGCAGGAAGTTACACTGTTGTGTTGACGGCAAAGGACAGTAGCGCTGTCCAACAAACAGCGACATCGCAACAGACCGTCACAGTAACATCAGTACTTCCGCCACCGAGTCTGACGGCTAGCTTCACCTCCAGCGTCGCAAACCCAACCGTTGGCCAGACCGTTTCATTCGCCGGCTCAGCAACGGGCGGAACACAACCGTACACCTACTCGTGGAACCTCGGCGACTCATCAATTGGATCCGGCCAAAACGTAGGTCACGCATACCAGTCCCCGGGCGTCTACACTATCGTCTTGACGGCGAAAGATTCCGCGGGACATACTGCAACCGCGACGAATACGGTGACTGTCAGCGCAGCTCTCACCACGAATTTCACCTATTCTCCGTCAAGCCCGTCAGTGCTACAGACCATCCAGTTCACATCTAACACCTCGGGCGGCACCGCCCCTTACAGCTATAGCTGGGACTATGGCGACGGAACAACAGGCACAGGGTCAACATCTAGCCACTCATACGCGCTACCCGGAACCTACACTGTTGCCTTGACAGTGACTGACGCCAACGGTCAAACAGCTACTGCCTCTCAAACAATCACAGTCGGCGTCGCAGTAACAGTGTAATGCAGACATTGTAGCTCTTCAAGAGCCCAAGAATATTCTCCCCATTTTTTTCTATACATGGATTACTCGAATCAGCTCATGCTTCAAGTTTCAATCTTAGGGATTTGATTGGCGCCCAGGGCGGGATTCGAACCCGCCGTGCGCTCGAATGTTGTCTTCGAGTGTCGCACGGGTGACAGCCGTGCATACTCTCGGCCGGCTCCCGCGAGCCGCGGACCGGGCTATACTACCTCGACGCGTCCATCGTTTGGACGGGGCGCGAGCCCGGAATTTGTCCTGGGCATTCAGACTTTCGAGAAGCTAGCTCGCTTAAACCTTCCCCAGCAGTCTATGTCAGATTACTTTCGACATATGACCAGGGTTCCAACAAGTGCTAAATCAAGACTGACTAGTAATTCACTTAGGTAACCTCTCGGTTGGTCAGCCTAGCCGTTCCTTCTATTGGCATACTCGGTAGCGCAATCGTCGCCTTTCTGATCCTCTTCATAATTTACCTCCTCATCATTGGCTTCATTCTTTGGCTGGCTGGAGAGATTGTTGTCGGCCGCCGAGTCACGTTTGGTGAGGCTCTGGGAGTTGCAAGCGTCGGCACCTTTCTGATAGGCGCATCGATATCGCTCCTAGGACTATTGTTAGGAGGATTTCTAGGTCTTCTCATATTCCTCTTGCTCGTAAAGCACTACTTCAAGACCGGATGGCTCGGCGCTATTGGCGTGGGAATAATGACGATCGTCGTCGGAGTAGTAGTGGTCTTCATTCTAGGCGCTTTAGCGCTTGGTGCGATTGTAGCACTGCCGAGTATTCCGGGACTATAACTCTGGAAGTCTACGGTTTCCTTGAATTGAAAATATGGAAGGAGCCGATAAAGCTCCTCCTATGGATGGTTGGGAAGAGTCAATGCCCAAGCAGGTATAGGGCTAGGCTTCCTCGTCTTTCTTAGAGTCTTCCTGCTCAGAAGAACAGCCGCAACTGTCGCACATGGTTCTTCTGAAATCAAATGAGTGGGTCTTTTATTTAAGGGTACAGAATTGAACGAGGACCACGTTTGGCCAAGTTCCGGTCTACGGAACAGTGTCAAGCCATTCTGAAAGTATGGTCAATGCCTTGCTAGCTCCTTCCAAGCCTTTCGCATTAGGTGCGTTGAAGCTATGGTCACCGTTCTCTATCCAGTTTAGCCTGGCGTTGGAGCCGATCTTTGTGACTACTCTTTCGAGCAAGTCTCTTCGGGCGAAACTATCTCGGGTCCCGGACACGAAAAGCAGTGGTTTTCTGATATTGTAAAGATGCGCGTCCCTCAACTGTTCAATTTTCCCTGGAGGATGCAAGGGATACCCGAGAAAGAATAGCCCATTCACGTTAATCTCGTCATTCACCACGACTTGCGATGCGATTCGGCCTCCCATGGATTTGCCTCCAATTATGAGACCACTGGTTTTGTGCGGACTCTTTCTGACTTGTGCGACGATTGTCCGATAGCACTGTTCTAGAACCGCCGTCCTATCCGGTACCTTCCTTCGCGCTTCCATGTATGGAAAGTTGAATTTTACAGCGAGGAATCCTTGCTTGGCAAGCTCCGTGTGGAAGAACCTGATGAAGGGCGAGTGCATAGGACCACCCGCTCCATGAGCGATTATGATACTTGTCGAGGGATCTCGCATTCTGCTTGGGATGGCATAGACTAGGCTCGTCTCTCCGCTCTTTTCCAGTGTAACCTTTGACTGTTCTAGTCTGTATTGGACTGTTGACTCTTGCGACGTTGGTGGCGCGGAAAAGTTTGCCAATCTCCTCGGTCTAGAGCTCTGGGTTGCCGACGAATATTGCTAGGTATCTGAGAGGTTCGAGTCCTTCTCTGATCGAGCTGTGCACTGTTCCAGGCGGAATCACGAGCATCGTCCCGGGCTTAATCCTGGCTTCTTGTTCTCCAACTCTGGCAAGCCCTCTTCCTTCGATGTAGAAAATTGTCTCTTCGACAGGGTGTGAGTGTGGTGGAACTATGCCGTCAACTTCAACGTATCTGACAGCTAGAGAATGGCCGCGGTCTGCTCGGGACAGGTACCATCGCTTGAAGTCGCCAACTTTCTCCGGCACAAGCTCGGAGACATGTTTAATGATCATGTTCAGTCCCCACTGGTCCCCGAATGTTCTCTTGGAATGTTTAAGCTAACTGACGCAGCGGAATTGGGGTTGTCAGCGTGGAGCTTTCCGGATTCTTGAAGGAATTTTCTGGTCTGGTTGGCTAGCCATTCGAAGTTCTCGTAGGGGTTGATCGGGACCTTGAAGCGATCCATGATATGTTTTACGAGCGGCTGGAATCTGTCCCAGTCAAACACAATAAGATACCGTAGAGAGTGGACGGCGATCGTCAGATCAATTATTCCCTCTTTTACGAGTTCGCCGATGAGTTCGTAGATGTAGCCGAAGTTTCGGGCCTCGAAATCTTCCAGGCTATCGTCAAAGCCATCCCAGTTGATCTGACTGTATTTCTTGATCGCATCATGCATGTTCTTCCTGCGACGAGCAAATGACTCTTCAGTAATCTTCTCCAAGACCGAGAAAGACATCTCGGCTTTGGTATCGAAATTAGCAGTCTTGATCAGCCTAGCGTTCTGCCGCAGTTGGAAAACGATGAATATTGCCCCGAGTACAACGGCAACCGAACTTAGGGCGCTCAGATAGGAGATTACAGTTGAGAAGTCGACCATGGAATGGCGATCGACTTGTCTTCTCAATTAATATTGACTGTGCTGGGAGTTCAGTACGCCTGGATTGAACTGGACAAAATCAGCTAATATAGCCGGAATCCATGCCGGGTTTTTTGTGGGCCCGTAGCTTAGCCAGACCCCAAAAGGGTCCTAGAGAGGTAGAGCACCGGAAGAGAACCAACTCTGGTGAAGCTTTTACCTCCTTGGAAGACACCCGGTTGTCGCGGGTTCAACTCCCGCCGGGCCCGCACCAACTCACTTGATTGGAAACTTGAAATTGAGTTTCAGAATGGTCAAGTTCGAGCGGTCTTGGTGGGCAGAAACGTCCGTTGGAAAGCAACGGCAACGATCGACAGAACGGCCCCGACAATTTCCAAGTAGAAGCCGGGCTGGAACCCCCAAGTTACGGTGGTAGTGAAGGGGCCTGCAGCAAGAGTTTGTGTGCCGAAGGGTCCGCTTATACAGTTGGACACTCCGCTACAAGCGCTCGACACAGCATAATTGACAAGGAAGGCGTAGAGAATCGGGGCGAGAACGGCTAGTACACTGCTGACGATGAGCATTCGAGAAGCCCGAGGAATAGTTCCGATTAGAAGCAAGACCATAGAGCCGATTACTAGTACTCCAATTAGTGGACTGTAAGCGGTTAGCGACTGAGCGGAGTTTGCTGAACTGACGTATAGTCTCGAAGGGCCACTCCATAATGACCACTGAAACGAGTCAGAGACAAATCCGGTCGTGGTGAGACCCCACCAGTAAAGGAAGACGCTGACCAATGATAATGCGGCGGCTAGCGGGGCGACGAAGTTTATCTTGGGAAAATTCGTCGTTTCCTTAGTGGTCATAGACTCTCCTAGAGCTGCCTGTCCTTGGCGAATTTAACCCGTTCCATGTTCATCACTCTTGAACAGAGCGCGACACTAGATTGAGCAATTCAGACTGACTCTCGCAACAGTCTAAGCGGAAACAGTTTGAGGGATCAGCGTTTGACCTTCTTGGATTATCGTGTTTTGCAGCCTGCCCAGTGTCTCGATCTTTGCCTCGACAAGGTCACCCCGCTTCAACAGGTAAGGGGTCTTGTCTGGTTTCCTGTAGATCGCGACGCCCGACGGAGTACCAGAGGTAATGATATCACCTGGCTCTAGGGTCATTGATGAGAAGAACTCTACTAGCTCGCGCATTTTGAACACCATGTTCTTTGTGCTTGATAGTTGCCTTGTTTGACCGTTGACTCTGAGTTCCATTCCAAGACTGTCAGGGTTTCCGGCCGCGTCCGGAGTTACTAGGAAGGGTCCCATAGGTGCGAATGTGGCGAAGTTTTTGCCGAGGTTGCAGAATCCTCTCTTCATCTCGGCGAACTGAATGTCTCGAGCGCTAATGTCGTTGAATATACTGAATCCGGCAACATGATCCAAAGCGTCTTTCTTTGATACGTCCTTACATTTTTTTCCGATGACGGCGGCGAGTTCGACCTCATAATCGAGAAGTTTGACCCTTTTCGGATAGACTACTGGGCCGCGATGACCTACGAGCGAGGTAGGCGATTTCAGGAACGATATGGGAAAGGGTGGGAGATTTGTCGATCCTTCTTGGAGGTGGTCAGAAAAGTTTCCTCCTAAACATATGATCTTTGTGGGCCGTGAAATGGGAGGCAGTACCGTTACTGCTTCGAGATCTAGAACTCCCTTGACGGTCTTCTCGCCAGCCACCGAAGCCTGTTTTCTCGCGATATCAATGGCTTGGGCGGCTCGCGATTCATGTTTGGGGTCCTGAAGAAAGTCCAGCAGAGGTTCGGACCCTTTGATTCTCGTCAGTTCGACGATTCGTTTGTTGTCAATTGCTAGTCCGATCCTGTTCTCCGAAGATTTCTGTTGAAACCTGACCAGTCTCATACGCAGGTCACCTTGGCTTTGGCTGCCGATTGAAATGGAAGGTAATGTAAACTGTTCTATTGTCTTCTAGAGGAAGCCTCTCGGCTGGAATTCTTGGATCTTGGGCTATGCTCTGACCGCTTTTCGTATCTTGTATTGTTCGGCCTCATCGAGGAGTGAAAGAACCTGTCGGATTTGCTCGCGGAGTTTCAGACTGTTCCTTCGCACTTTGCTGGCCGAAATCAAGGTGACCTTGAGGTCGGGATCTAGATGGTTAGGGCGGAGAGAAGGGTGAAACTGTGAACCCTTTCCGGATAATATGTACTGTTCGATGTGCGTAGTAGCAGTCTTTTTAATCCAGATTTCGAGCCAAGCCTTTCGGTGTCATGATAATCGTGGCTGTTGAAGAATACCGGTTGGAGAGAGACACGATGGGCGAGGTCAAAGTGCCTAACTCTGCCTATTACGGCGCTGAGACCCAGCGGGCGTTCCAGAACTTTCCCATTTCGGGCCTACGTCTACCCAAAGAGTTCATTCGGGCTATGGCTCTGATCAAGCTCTCGGCCGCACGGGCCAACATGCAGATTGGCCTCCTCGATCCGAAGAAAGGCGAGGCGATTGTTTCTGCTGCGAAGGAGATCATGGAGGGCAGTTTGTACGACCAATTCGTAGTTGACGTTTTTCAGACTGGTAGCGGGACCTCTTCGAACATGAACATGAACGAGGTTATCGCCAACCGGGGAATAGAACTGCTCGGAGGAAAACGCGGAGACAAGTCAATCATACATCCGAACAACGATGTCAACATGTGTCAGTCTACCAACGATGTCTTCCCCTCCGCTATTCACGTGTCTTCGGCTGAAGCAATTGCGCGCAAACTGATTCCTAGCCTCAAAGTTTTGGCCGATGCACTAGACCGTAAGGCTGCTGAATTCGAAGATGTCGTCAAAGCAGGCAGGACGCATCTGCAGGACGCGGTCCCCATCACGCTTGGCCAAGAGTTCAGCGGTTACGCTAGCATGATACGACATGGAATCAAACGAGCTGATCAAGCCAGAGACATCCTCATGGAATTGCCACTCGGAGGAACCGCGGTCGGAACTGGATTAAACGCCGATCCCAAGTATGCGGAAACAGCGATCATGGAGATCAACCGTCTCACGGGGCTTCATTTCCGAAAGGCCGAAAATACCTTCGAGGCAATGCAGAGCAAGGACGCTTGCGTGGAAGCAAGCGGACTCCTAAAAGTCGTAGCAACAAGTCTAATGAAAATATCCAATGACCTACGTCTCCTAAACTCCGGTCCCAGAACCGCTCTGGGAGAAATCGATCTGCCAGCAATGGAACCAGGTTCAAGCATAATGCCGGGCAAAGTCAATCCAGTCATCCCAGAAGCCTTGGGTCTGGTCGCGGCCCAAGTGTACGGGAACGACACAGCAATCGGAATTTGTGGTCAGCTCGGCCAGCTGGAGCTGAACGTGATGATGCCAGTCATCGCTTACGACCTGTTACAGTCGATCGAAATTCTAGCAAACGGCTCACGGATTCTCGGCGAAAAGTGCGTTGCTGGCATTACAGCGGACAAGAAGAGAGCGATGGAGTATGCGGAACGCACCTTGATGACTGTGACAAGCCTAACGCCAAAGATAGGCTATGACAACGCCGCCAAGATTACAAAGAAAGCAATCGCGGAGAACAAGTCGCTTAGACAAGTCCTTACCGAAGAGGGAACCATGCCTAAGGAAAAATTGGACGAGATTCTCAACCTTAGAAAGATGACCAAAGGCGGCCGGGCCTAACACTCAATAACCATCCTTGACCGGCTGGGTTGAGCCATGCTCGACACCCAGCAAATAATGAAGACGGCACTCAGACTCGCCCACTTCAGCTCGATCCCTGCAGATAGTGAGATTCACTTGAAGGGCCGAAAACTCCGAAAGGTCCTGGTCTCGATCGATGTTGGAGTCGGCGAGCTTCTCCTGGCCAAGGCGCTCGATTGTGATGGTGTCATAGCTCACCACCCTGCGGGTGGAAAAGCAGAGCTCGAAGGCTACAAAGTCTTCATGCGACATGTCGACCAAATGAAGAACAGTGGAGTCCCGGCTGAAATCGCTAGGGAGGCTGTGAAGAACAAGTATCGAGTGCTGGATGTACAACATCACCCCGAGAACTACGATCAGACACCAGTCGCTGCCAAGAAGCTCGGACTCCCCCTAGTGACAATTCATAGTCCATGTGACGAGATCGGCCGGCGAATGCTAGTCCAAGCGACCAAAGACCTCGATGAAAAAACAACAGTCAGCAAGCTTGTCACTGAAATCAACAAGTTCCCTGAGTACAGGAAAGCTGAGACTCGGATACAAGTGAGACTCGGCTCCCCAAAGAACAAGATTGGAAAACTTTCCATATCTCACGCGGCCTATACCAACGGCGGCTTTGATGTTGCGAAGGCCTACTTCCAGAGTGGTACCAATACATTGACCTACATTCACATCTCAGAAGCCGACCTTTCGAAACTAGCAGCGGAGAAGCTGGGGCCAAATTTGGTCGTCCTCGGTCACATAGCAAGCGACTGGCTGGGCATCAACCGCATGCTCCGAGAGCTCGAGAAAAACGATGTAGAAGCCATTCAGACAACAGACCTCAACATAGTTTGACAGATAGTTGCAGAGGGGACCTTACTTCTCAGTCATCGAATCCAGCCTCGAGACCTCAGAGCCTGGCTGAGCTCAAGAAGAGACAAGACGGTCAGGTCTGGATGCTCGCTTGAGAAGTCGTTGTAGGCCGCGAAGCCGGTCTTAACCAACGCCGTTTTGATGCCGATCTGTTTTCCTGCTCTGATGTCCCACCAAGAATCCCCTACAAGGAATGCGTCTCGGATTTCCAGTTCCAATTCTGTGAGTTCTCTCGTCACGAGTTGAATCCGCTGGTTCACGGTCTCCTCCAGCGATCCCAATCTTCCGCTGACGCCTAGGTCCTGTCGTGTCTTCAAAAGATCCAGGAAGGGTGTGACGCCGAGAAGCTTCAGTTCGGATTCGACAACCCATCGAGTGAATCTCATGGTGGCTATGCCAATCTTGAATCTAGCTTCTTTGAGAGAGGTGAGAATTTCGATGGCCCCTCTTTGCAGGATCGCCTTGTCGGCTGAACTCTGGAAATGCTTCCTGTAGGATTCGTAGGCCTTTTCCACTGCTACGGTAGGTTTGCCAGTGAGGGCTGTCTCAAGCACCATACGGGGTCCAGTGCCGAGCTCGTACACCCGCCGATAGTAGTTGTTAACATAGAACTCCTTGTCGATGGGATTCGCGCCCTCTTCTCTGAGAGCATGATTGATGCAATAGAATTCGCGCTCGTCAATGCTCGCTAGAGTTCCATCCCAGTCAAAGATAGCTCCCTTCAAGCTCCCGCCGCAGTTCTCCCGAAGCCGCGTAACCATATTGCTTAGCTCGGGGTTACGTGTAGAATATCTTTGCATTTGGTCGGACGAGTCTGAGAGTCGAAGGACTCCATGGATAAGAAATCGGCGATGAAGGCGGAGGATAGGACCGCCGATTTCTTGTTGGCTGTCGGGGTTGGATTTCTCATCAACCTCATCCTCGGCGCTGGCCTTCCACAGGTTGGGCCCTTCATTGCGGGACTGGTTTCAGGGGTCATCGTAAAGACTGGACCTCTCCGGGGCGGATTGGCAGGGTTTCTCGCGGGGACGCTTGGCGAACTGGCTAGTGTGCTCCTATGGGTCCTGACTAGCCTTGTGTCATTCCCAGCCGCTCTAGTTCCCTATGCGTTTGAGACCGCCTTTGCGATAATCACGGGTCTCTCCGCTGTGATGGCCTTGTCTGGCGGCATTGTTGGGAGTGTTGTCTCATTGCAGCAACTTCCTCGAATCCGAGAGTTTCTTATCCGTCACAACATCAGTCTTCCATTTCTCCATCCAGCCGGAACGGTCCAACTGCAGCGGGAGGAATAGAAGTGGCTCACTCGAGCGTGCAGCTATTGGAGACGACGCCGAAATGGCTTGGTTTCACGTTAGTATCCTCCGCTTGCACCTTGATTGTTGTCGGCATAGGAGTCCTCATCAACCAGCTGATCCAGTTCAGCATCACTCCCTTCTCACTTCTTCTTCACTTCGCCTTGGCTGTTTCAGTGTCCGGATGGATCCTCAATCTTAGGCTCAAAATGAGCCCTGAGAGAAAGTCGCTACTGGCGATCGGGATTGTTGTAGTGACAGGATCGATTTGGAGTTCTGTACAACAATTGATCGGCTACCTACAGACCGGGGTTACTAACGACATAACTCTCGTCGTCGGGGCTATGGTGATGGACCTAGCCGGCGGCTGCGTTACTTACATCCTATTCCATCTGAACGTTCTGAGAAAATAGACTCCGGACAGAACTCGTCGAACTAACTCGTTCTGGTTCTAGCGGGAGGTACTGGGACCCGCTCACGAATCAGGGTCCCCTCTTTAGGATCCTGAGTCATCCGCTGGAATCCCTTGATTATTTCTTTAGTCACAGGACCCGGTTTTCCTTCGCCGATTGCCACTCCCTGTATCCGAATGACGGGAACGACCTCGGCCATGGTGCCGGTCAGGAACACCTCGTCGGCGTTCAATAGCTCGTAGGGCGTGATGTCTCTCTCGTGAACGTCGTAGCCCAGCTCCTCTCCTAGCTTAAGAACACGACTTCTGGTAATTCCGTGTAGTATGCCCGCTGCAGAGGTTGGTGTCTGAATTATCCCCTGTTTCACCAAGAACAGGTTGGAACCGTGGAATTCTGATACCATTCCGCGATGGTCCAGCATTACAACCTCGTCAGTCCCAGCGTCTATTGCCTGGAATTTCGCGAGAACACTCTGGATGTAGTTAAGGGACTTTAGCTCGTGACTGGTCCCGTCGACCATGTCACGTCTATAGCTGGAAATGATCGCTGTTATTCCCTTCTCGCGAGCTTCTCGTCCGTGAGCAGGCGCCACAGGTTCGGTCATTATAATGATAGACGGCTTTGGAGAGCTTCGAGGATCGAGACCGAGATTCCCGCGTCCACGTGTTACAATGAGTCGTATGTACGCGTCCATGAAATTGTTTTTTCGCAGGGTCTCAACAACGGCATCCATCAGGTCCTGTTTCGAGAGTGGAATGTTGATTCTTGTGAGTCTGAGTCCTTCGAAGATCCGTTCTATGTGTTCACGTAAGTGAAAGACGATTCCGCTGTAGGCGCGAATTCCTTCGAAAACTCCGTCGCCGTAGAGAAGTCCATGGTCGTAAACGGATATCTTAGCGCTGCCCTTAGGCTGGTATTCACCGTCGATGTAAACGAGCGGCTCCTTCCCCGCCATAAATGTCCGGAATGAAAACTATCGACCCGCTCTATAAAAGGACAAGCTCCAAAACGATGGTGAGACCGAGTAATCTCAACCTAAATCGTAATCTGTCGCGCGGTCTGGCAATCTAGTCACTTGGAATATCCTTCTCAATTTCGAAATTAAGTGTCGTGGAAACGACTAACTGAATTCTTGAGGGACAGGCTTCAGAATACCGCGCTCGATCTCTATCAGCATCCATAAGCGACTACAACCAAATCGAACGCATTTGAATAGCCGCTCTCCAAAAGCGTCTACGTGAATCATTGCTCCGTCGCAGACGGGGCATAGCATGGACTCCGTCGGAGGCGGTTGAAGCTAATTAGTATGGCTGGTCAACGCCCTTACGCCTGCAATCGCAGTTACACCTACAGCCGTCGGGGTCAGGTTTCATATCGCCGCTACTAGCACAAGGTCCCTCGTTGTGTCACCGTTTGTTCCTCCCGCGACTACGCTGGTAAGCTTTCTTGTTGGGTGTCTTGGTTCGACGTGGGATATGTTCCTCCGCTTTCTTCTTGTCTCTTGGTACATTGTGCTGATTGTACTGCTCAAACTCTTTCTTCAATTCTTCAACCACCACAGTTGAGGTGGTGTCAGACGCTTGAGCAGAGACAGGAGTCGTCGAAGTCGATGAAGGTTCTTCTGTTGACGATTCTGCCTTTCCTCAGTTCTCTCATGTATGTTGGATCGTTAGTAAAGTCTCTTTCTTGCTAACCGCGCCCAGACGCTTCTACTCTTCTTCGTCGCTCAAGCAGGGACTTAGCTACCGTCTCCGGTTTCAAGATCGACTTGAGGCGTTCCATCTTTGTTGAGAAGCGGCCCCCGCACTAATCCAGTCAGTCAAGTGCGTGTCCTTGCGGAACCTCATACGGGGAATGGCTGGAGAAACAACGCCATTAGGGGATCGTAGCGCGGTCAGAGCATCCGGTTTGACGGCTGCAGTCTGGCTACGCAAATCGTAATCTACCCAGAGACATGCTACGATTCGTTCACTTGGGCCGGTAGTTCAGCCCGGTTGAGACGTAATCTCCGGCGAGAACGTCCGCCTTACACGCGGAAACCATTTCGTGGCCGCACGGTCGGGAGTTCAAATCTCCCCCGGCCCACCATTCAAGTCAGAGTCTTCTTTCTGCACTCTTCCAAAGTATCAACCGCATACCGTAGATGAGGGATCGTGATGGAGCCTCCGACGATCAGTCCAATGTTGAAGGTTTCGAAGAACTCATCATCGCTAACCTTCTGCTCCACGCATTGAATGATGTGGTAGGTTACACAGTCGTCGCATCGAAGAACTAGAGAAGCAACAAGTCCCAACAACTCCTTAGTTTTCCTCGGCAATGCTCCATCGTTGTAGGCTTGCGTGTCTAGGTTGAAGAACCGCTTAATTCCGAGATTTCCCCTTGACAAGATTTTTTCATTCATTTTCTCGCGATACCGTCCGAACTCCTCAAGAGAATGATCATGTGTCATCTCTGCTTGCCTATTGTCAAGTTGATTCTTGGCCGTATTAGAAGAGTGGTCTAGTAGTGTCCTGCAAATTGACGTCGAACTGGCGTACAATCCAAAAACTGGGCAGGATCACGGCAATCTCCTTGGACCATGAATGAGACCTCAATCAGGTTCGACCTCATCTTCTTGCCAAATCCTGAAGATCAGAAAATCTAGAAGAAACATTGGTCACGAACATTCCCCTTGACACTATCTGGGAAACCCCGCGTTCCCGGCCGTGAAGATTGGACGCGGGTCGTTAGGTGATTGTCCCGTTCAGATACCAGGTGGCTAGGTAGTATCCGAGTATGATGATTCCGGCGAAGATGATGAAGTAGCCGACAGCCTCCAAGCCTCTCCGATATTTCTGAAGCCCGACTTCGGTAAGTACTGATTGAAACCGGAAGATTCCATGGAAGAGAGAGCCTGCGACCGTGACGAACAAGAACAGGGCGCCGAGCGTGTGCCCGGTGATGAGGAAGCCTGGGTTCTTAGTGCCGTTGAACGGCCAGAGACTGTACGGGTACGCGATCGCTGTCAGATAGATCAGCACTGGCAGGAGGAAGGCGGCGATCATGCCTCCAAGGGAGAAGATTCCCCAGAGGAGGGCGTGCAGCCTTGCGACCTTGTGAGTCTCTGTCTTCATCGCAATATCGCTATCCAGATTGCAACGTATGAGATTATGACGAGTAGCACGAGATTGAGTATTAGCGCCTGCCAAGGTTTCGTGTGGCTTCTACCTATTTTGACCGGTGCGACTGCTCCCAGGAGATAGAACCATGTTACGGCATGATACATTGTGAAGAACAATGCGACAATGCTGAATCCAATAATCGCGGGATTCTTGAGAAAGTTGAGAAAGTCTGTTTCGCTTCCGTTGAACCAGAGGGAGAGCCCGTAGATTATGAGGAGGCTGTAGAGTGCGACGAAGAGGCTGGTCCATTCGCGGACCATGTAGTTCGCGTAGCGCCTGTTATGGGTCCACCATCCTGGCGTCAACCTCTTCCTAATTTCTGGATATTGCTTGGTATCACCCATTTTATCGTCCACCACGGGGCATCAGCAAGCTCTTGACAGCATTTGTCGCTCCGAGAATCTTGGTCCGTTGGATGGCCAGCATCGGATCCACTCCCTTCGGGCATACGACGCTGCATTCGCCTACTAGGGTGCATTCCCATGCGCCCTCCATCTCGTGCACGATCGGGAAACGAACATCTTTTCCCTGATCTCGACTGTCATCTATGTAACGGTAGGCGAGAGCGGTTGCGGCGGGGCCTAGGAATTTCTCGTTGAGACCGTAGATTGGGCATGCTGCATAGCAGAGCATGCAGTTGATGCAGGAAGAGAATTGACTGTAACGTTCCAG
>JAJPJY010000168.1 GCA_021323995.1 bacterium
AAAGTAATCGTAGCGATTAACAAGGATCCCGAAGCTCCCATCTTCGGATTCGCAGACTACGGGCTAGTAGGCGATGTCTTCGAGGTGGTCCCAGCTCTAACGCGTGAAATGAAACAGTTCTATGGGAAGAACTAACGACCGGACGACTATGCCGAACGAGCCTTTAGGAACTTGCCTATCTCTTGGCTCAATGGGCTGCGAGATACATCGATGACAGGCATTTCGGTGTTGCCTGCCTTGACATTGTGACTGAATTCTGGCATCGGTGCGAAGCTAATAGAGGCAATGTACAGCTCTCCCTTGGCGTACTCTTCCGGCATCTCAGGAGGGGGTATAGGCTGCGACACGAACACCATGCCCTCGCACCAGTTGAGAAGGATTGGCTGGCCCATTTTCATGATGATCGCGAGGGAGCCTACGAGTTGTTGCGGATTATCGTATTTGACCAGTTCCCTGACAACGACTCGCTTTAATGGTTCGTGGGCAATTTCTACAGTGGACAAACGTCTTGACCGATCGTAGTCGTTTCGCGGGCCTATTTGTTTGTTAGGACGGGTCCGGTTTCCTCATCCGGACTTGAAGGCTACCCCCTTGCCGCCCGAGGGATACTTCCAGGTTATGGCAGCGGCACCGAGCTTGTGGCACACTATTAGACATGCCCCGGTCTCCATGCATCCCTCTGTGTTGTAGTTGAGCTTCTCTTGCCAGGTGTAGACTTCGGCAGGGCAGATGTAGAGGCAGGGTTTCGTCTTGCAGCTATTGCATTTTTCGGTGTCTACCACGATGAAGGGTTCTGGGTCTTTGGCGAAGTTGATGAGCATCAAACGCTTATCCAGCGTTACGTTTTCCTCTGTCGACATGGCTAGAACGTCCTCGCTCCACCGATCATGTCTCGCACAAGGGAGAAGATCGATATTCTGCCTTTTGCTTGGGTTCGAAGCTCCTTGAAGATCTTCTTCTTGCCGGTTCCATCGACTCGATAGATTGCCTCCGCGGCTGCACAGACAAGTTCCGGATAGATGCTGTAAAGACGGCTCTTTCTAAGATAGGCTGGAACGTGGTTGAAAGTGTACATGTCCTTGAGAGCAGGGTCTGCACGTAGCTTTGTCTGAAATCCTCGAAGAGTATTCTCCGAATAGTCTTGTCTCTTTCGAGCTTCTAGTACTGTCTGGGCGGCGGCGATCCCTGATTGGATTGCAATGTCTACGCCTCGGAATGTGTAGCCGTTGTTGAGGAGGTGGCCTGCCGCGTCTCCCGCTACAATCATCCCGTTCGTATAGGGGCGTGTGAGCATTTTAGGTCCGGCCTCCGGGATCATGTGAGCATCGTATTCTACCGTTTTTCCTCCTTTGATTAGCCGCTTAATTTTTGGATGCTTTCGGAGTCTGTCCATGAAGCTTGATGCTTGGGTCTGTTTTGAGGAGACGTCTTCTCCTCCGACTACCATTCCTAATGCGATGCTGTCTTTGTTTGTATAGAGGAAACCCCCGCCTCGGAGGCCTCCACTGCACGAACCTACGAATACATGCGCTGCTCCTTGTTCTGAATCTAATCCGAGTCGATCTTCGATGACCTCGCTGGGAAGTTCAATGACATCCTTTGTTCCCATGGAGATCTGGTAGGGTTCAAGCATTCCGACAAGTCCCGCCTTTCGGGCTAGTCCCGTTGTTGCTCCGTCGCATGCGATAACTGCGTTGGTAGGAATCTTGTCCTGGCCTGCCACGATGCCTTTTACCCGGTTTCCATCAATTATTAGATCGTCCACTCTAGACTCGGTGATGAGCGATGCTCCCGCTTTTTCAGCTTTCTCGGCCAGCCACTTGTCGAATTTGGCTCGTTTGGCGGTGAAGCTACCTTCCGGGTCTCTGGATTCGTATTCGATTGAGAAGGCGCTGTCATCGGTCATGAACGTGATCCCCTCCTTCCTGACGAATCTTTCGATGGGTGCTTCTTTCCAAGACTCGCCCAACAGTTTCTTGAGCGGATAGGAGTAGATCCTGCCTCCGAACACGTTCTTTGCGCCAGGAAAAGTTCCACGTTCAACGAGCAACACTTGGACCCCTTCTTTGGCTAGAGTAAGAGCGGCGGCACTCCCAGCCGGGCCTGCTCCTACGACAGCTACCTCGAATCCTTCTAGAGACAAGGTCGGTGTCCGAGGCGAAGCGGGGCTTATTCAGTCTGACTATGGTCTGAAGGCGCGGAGCTCGTTTCCGTCCCGGATTCTTTCACCCATCGTTGCTTGAGGATATCCTGAACGAGTTCAATCGCTCTCTTCACTTGTCGCTGTAACGCCATCGGATCGTACCCGACTGGAGGCTTCGTGTTTAGATACCGTTTGTACATGTCGAAATCCAGGAATTTCCTGCTCGACTCGAATATGCTCATGAGAGCGGAGCTTTCCATCAGATCTAGGTCCGAACGTCGGCAATGGTAGAAACCGTCATCCCGTGCGAAGGTTATCTTTTCATTTCCGAATGAGTCATTGCGGATGTCCTCCCAAAGGTTCCTGTCCACTTCGTTCTCGCTGGCGGCCCCGGAGGCTATTTTGGACGCATATTCTTCGAACAGCTCGGTTGCTTGGGACTGCGTAATTTCAAGCGCTTTGGAAAGTTCTGGAAATGTTAGACCCTTCTTCCTCAGGTAATAGCAGGCCTCCTGCAGATATGGTATCATGTCGGGGTCTAGAGAATTATCCATTCCGTTCAGCGTCTGAAGGAACAGTTTCGATTAGTAATAAGGACTGGGAACTCCGGATCATGCGGGGATTTTTGGCATACCGCTCTTGAAGTATCTTCTACAGTTTCGGCATTGAAGCCTTCCTGCTGAGATAGTTTTCAACGGGGTCTCGCAAAACGGGCACGCATCGATCGCGTCGAGACTGCCAACCGTCCCGACCGTCCGGATCGCTGAGGTTTGAACCGGACTCTTGACAAGCAGCGGTACGTGCCCTCGACGGTAAACCGCGAGAACTGCGGTTGCGCCAGCCCCAAGTCCGATTGCGATCCCAACTTCGGGCCAGATGGCAGACCATACATTCGAAATGTAGACTTGCATGAACTGATTGTGAAGATACTCATTGTATAGCCATACCGCAAGCGAGATGTTCACCACCAGTTGTCCTGCTAGGAGGATCGTGTATTTTGACAAGTAGATCGAAGAGAGACGGATTCCCATTTGGCATGCAGCGGACCCTCAGGCTGAGATCCGCAACAAGAATACAGCAGATCAGGAAAATAAGTCTGCCTGAAATCCTTGCCTCTCCACGTGATTGTCCGTACTAGAGTCTGCTAGCGATATGCTTCGTAGTCTTGGCCTAGCAGGCTGACAGCTATCTTCTGCACCATTATCTCGTCAGTTCCCTCGTAGATTCGGCATACCCTTGTGTCAACCAGATGCCTTGGGGCCCGAGTCTCGAAGCTGTAGCCGGAAGAGCCAAAGATCTGGACCGTTCTGTCTGCTGCCTCAAAAGACGCGTTCGACGCGAAATACTTCGCCTTTGCAATCAGCACGTCTGCGTCGTCACGCAGATCTCTATCCGCGGTGTTTGAATCACTCCTCTGCTTGAGCACTGCCGCCTTGTAGACTAGATTCTTGGCCGCCTCCAAACTCGTAGCCATATCTCCGATATGCCGCTGAACCAGCTGGTGTTTCCCAATCGGCTTCCCATGCTGAATCCGCTGTTTAGAATAGGCGACCGCCTCGTCTATACAGTCCTCGATCACACCGAGACAGCCGGCCGCGACACTCAAACGGCCACTCATCAAGCCCGAGTATGCAATACCGAGCCCTTTCCCAGGTTGACCCATTAGATTCTCTTTTGGAACGTGACAGTTGTCCATGAAGATCGAACCTGTGTCTGAGGTTGGCATGCCAAGTTTGTGCTTCTGTTGCTGAGACGAATAACCCTCAAACCCCTTCTCGACAATAAACGCGCACATTCCATCTCTCTTCCCCTTTGGATACGCGAAGATGACAGCGACGTCCGCAATGCTTCCGTTGGAAATCCATGCCTTGCTACCGTTCAAGAGAAAATAATTGCCCTTATCTTCGAACGTGGTCCGCAGTGAGGTCGGGTCACTGCCTGCTGTCGGCTCCGTGAGGCCGAAGCACATGATCTTTTCTCCTCTCGTTGCTGAGGGAAGGTAGCGTTGCTTCTGCTCCTCGCTAGCCCATTTCTGAATCGTCACCTGGCCTAGAGATACGTGGCCGGAAAGGAAGGTTCTGACGCCGGTCCCTTCCTTGCCAACTCGTTCAAGAGCTAACGCGTAGGTTAGAACGTCAGCACCTTGCCCTTCTCCAAATCTGCGTGAGATGGGAAGCCCCAACAACTGGGCCTTCTTGAATATTGGAGCAAGATGCTCGTTGAATCTTCCCGCCAAGTATGCCTCGTCTTCGAACGGTCGCAGTTCTCTGCACGCTCGATCCACCTCGTCAAGGACAAGCTTCTGCTCTTCGGATATCTCAAAGTTCATCCGAGAAAGATCTTCGAAGCCTGTATCAACAATCGTCTTCAAAGATCAACACTCTCCACCCAAAATCTTTCGTCCTATTTTTGTCAAGAGTTATATCATTGGGTTCTTAGCCATTTGCCCGAGGCCAATAATTGCCGATACAGGTCGAGGAAGAAGACATCCCCTTCTTCGCAGAAGTAATCGCAGGCGGAAGAATAACTATTCCTGAAGAAATCCGAAAAATATTCGGGGTCAAAGACGGCGACCATGTCATGTGCCGAGTCAGACTCGTAAAACGAGCTGAAGACGTAAAGTAGAATTTCCCCGTTGTCACTCAGGGCCCTTTTTCTCCAGCCAATTCTGACAATCTTAAATAGCGTGGGGACCCCCCGCACTATCTGGTCTCCCAGTTGACACTGGCAACGGCCGATCCCACCAAAATGGTGGATGAATTCCAAGGCAAGTCTATTCTCGTAATTGGGGACCTCATCGTGGACCGCTACGTCCACTCACAAGGGCGAAAACTCTCGCGCGAAGCTCCCGTTCCCGTAGCAGACTTCCTTTCCGAAGAACTGGTTCTCGGAGGAGCCTCGAACCTTACGAACAATCTGGTCGCTCTCGGAGCCAAAGTCAAGGTATTGGGGGTTGTTGGAAAGGATGACGCAGGACGATGGCTCGTAGAAGAACTCCAGAGACGGGGAGTCGACACGTCAGGCGTTATCGAGAATGATAGGCCTACAAGCCTCAAGACCCGATTCATACTCAATCACCGCCAGTATCTTCGAATCGACAAAGAGTACAGGTCCGACGTCGAGCCTCACGTCACAAGACAGTTCCTAGGCTCTCTTAGACAGCTTGTGGGGAACGCCGATGGCGTTGTATTCTCTGACTACGATAAGGGCGTTCTAACGCCTGAACTGATCAGCAACGTTGTTGAAGAGTGTCGAGTTCAGAACAAGAAGGTTCTCGCGCAGCCGAAGGTTCGGCATTATCTGGACTACATTGGAGTCACGATGGTAAAGTCGAACGCCAGAGAAGGCAGCATAGCCACGGGTGTCTCCATGATTAACGACACTTCCCTCCGAAACATGGGGCACAACCTGATGGCGAGACTCGAGTGCGAAAGCCTTCTCCTTACTCGCAGCGAACAAGGTATGATTCTTTTCGAAAAGAAGAACATAACCAGTTTCCCACCCTTCAAGGGTCCAAAGCCGGGATTCAATGCGGTGGGAGTCCGAGACTGCATGACTGCCGTCCTTGCAATGTCCCTCGCTTCTGAAGCGCCAGTTCAGGCAGCCGTCCTCCTTGCAGGATTGGCTGCGGCGCAGCAGGCCGACAAGATAGGCACGGTTGTCGTGGATCTGAACGAGCTCCGATCTCAAGCTAGCACGACACTAGAGCTGGCAGAGCAGATAGTTCAGGTCCCGGTTCACTAGTCATGGAACAAGAGCAAATTCCTACTGGCATGCTTCTTCAGAAAGCTGTCAAGATCAGAACTGACATTCTTGAAATGGTGGCGGAGGCCAAGTCTGGCCATCCCGGTGGGAGCCTCTCAGCGGTCGAGATTCTGGTCTCTCTGTTCTTCTACAAGATGCGGCATGACCCGAAGCTACCGGACTGGCCGGATAGGGATAGGTTTGTCCTCTCTAAAGGACATGCCGCCCCAGTATTGTTCGCAACGCTTGCCGAATCTGGGTACTTCCCAGTAAGTGAACTGAAGACGCTCCGAAAATTGAATAGTAGACTGCAGGGCCACCCGGATTTCAGGGTTCCTGGCGTCGAATTTCCCGGTGGCTCTTTAGGAATCGGACTGTCTGCAGCGATCGGCATGGCCCTCGCAGCAAAGCTCGACAAGAACGACTACAGAGTCTATGCCTTGCTAGGTGACGGTGAGATGGATGAGGGGGAGACTTGGGAAGCGGCAATGGCCGCGTCGAAGTTCAAACTAGACAACTTAACCGCCATCGTTGACCGCAACGGTATACAACAGGATGGGTTAACAGAGCAGATAATGCCGATAGAACCGCTCGGCTACAAATGGAAGGCGTTCAACTGGCACGTTCTAGAAGTTGATGGCTTCGATCTGCGACAGGTGATCGAGGCTTTGGAGAAAGCGGAGAATATGAGGAACAGGCCCACGGTTATCATCGCTCACACCGTCAAGGGAAAGGGAGTTTCGTTCATGGAATGGGATCCCGCCTACCACGGCAAAGCTCCCGACAAAGACACGGTTAGAAAGCTAGTGGAGCACATGAGGCTAGAGTAATCAAATGAGCTCGAACCTTATGCTCCATCCTAAGACGAGCGTGATCTCATGCTAGTCCAAATGAGTTCAATGCGTGACGCATATGCACAAGCACTCTTAGACCTAGGCTCGAAAGACTTTAGAATAGTAGTTCTCGGCGCGGACACGTCCGTCTCCATAAAGACGAGTCTCTTTGCCGATCGTTATCCTGACCGGTTCTTCAACGTAGGAATCGCGGAGGCGAATATGATTGGAATCGCCGCAGGACTTGCCCTAGCGGGAAAGATACCCTTCGTAAGCACGTACTCCGCATTTGTCCCTGGGAAGTGCCTTGACCAGATCCGAAACGCGATCGCGTATCCCAACCTTGATGTCAAGATCGTCTCGTCTCACGGAGGCCTCACGGTGGGCCCCGATGGCGCGTCTCACCAGACGGTTGAGGATGTTGCAGCGATGCGCGCGATACCGCGCATGCATGTTGTCGTGCCTGCGGATGCGAATTCCACAATTGCACTCATAAGTCATTCATTGATGTTGTCGGGACCTTTCTACTTCCGGCTGAGCAGGGCCAACGTGACAGAAATCTACACGCCAACAGATGAGATTCGGGTCGGAACCGCAAATATCCTCAAAGAGGGATCGGACGTTACCATAATCGCCACTGGAGTGATGGTCAATGAGGCCTTGGAAGCCGGCCGATTGCTCTCAAGGGAGGGAGTCTCGGCAGAGATTATAGACTCGCATACACTGAAACCACTCGACTCCGAGACTATTCTCAAGAGCGCTAGGAAGACTGGAGCGATAGTGACGGCAGAGGAGCAGACCATCATCGGCGGTCTCGGAAGCGCCGTTTCAGAGACAGTGTGCGAATCATACCCCGTCCCAGTCTCGAAGGTCGGAATTCGCGACACTTTCGGAGAATCGGGTGAACACAAGGAGCTGCTGGTAAAATATGGTCTTACTCCACAGGAGATCGTCAAGGCTTCGAAGAAGCTCGTAGGGTCAAGGTGATTATCCATTGAAGATTTTCTTGGACACTGCCAACATATCATCGATCAAGACATTCGTTGACATGGGAGTCTTAGATGGGCTAACAACGAACCCTACACTGATTGCAAAGGAGAACCGGGAGTTCACAGAACTAGTTCATGAAATACTCAGGCTGGTCCCCGGACCCGTGAATCTTGAAGTTGTCAGCCAAGAATCCGAAGGAATGATCCGAGAAGGCCATGACCTCGCGGGGCTCGGACCGAACGTTGTGGTAAAATGTCCCATGACCGCAGAG
>JAJPJY010000134.1 GCA_021323995.1 bacterium
AGTGTCATCTTCTAGGCGACCTTCCCTGATGTAACAAGCTGTGCCGCTTCATCCATCCGTTCAAGCGTTGTGATACCGATAGAGTTGAGAATCCTCTTCCCCTCTTCATAGTTAGTTCCTTGCATTCTAACTACGAGCGGCTTCTTCAATCCTACCACCTTTTTCACATCCACGATTCCCTTTGCCACTTCATCGCATCTAGTGATTCCCGCGAGGATGTTGATGAATATCCTGTGAACTTTCTCGCTGCCCTGAATTATCTGAAGAGCAGTGGCTACCTTGTCAGCGTCTGCGCCTCCTCCGACATCGCAGAAGTTCGCCGGCTTACCGCCATAGTGGTTGACCATGTCCAGGGTTGCCATTACAAGGCCTGCGCCATTGCCCATTATCCCAACATCTCCATCAAGCTCGACAAAGGCCAATCCGTTCTCCCTAGCCTTTGCCTCCAAGGGCGTGGTCTCCGCGCTGACCTCTTTCGACCGTTCCTGGAACTCTGGATGGCGGAAAAGGCTGTTGTCATCGACGATCACTCGGAGGTCGGCGGTGACAAACTTGCCGTCAGCAGTCTCGACGAGAGGATTGCTTTCGACGAGTTCCGCGTCATAGATCACCGAGAGACGGTAGAGGTTTGAGAGAAGATCAGTCAAAGCGTTAAGCTTCGGTCCCTCGTACCCTAGTTTCAGTGCGATCTGTCTGGCGTCGTATCCTCTCATGCCGAAGACTGGGTCGAGCTTTTGGCGGAGTATCTTTTCCGGATTCTTACTTGCAACTTCTTCGATGTCGATCCCACCCTGGTCGGATGCTAGTACTGTCTGGCACCTGTTGACTCTGTCTAAGACGATGCTGCCGAACATCTCTTTCTTGATTGCGAGCTTTTGCTCGATCAGAACCTTCTTCACCTTCTCGCCCTTAATGGTCATGGCGAGAATCTCACTAGCTCGATCTCGCGTCTCGTCAGGTTTGCTTCCGAACTTGATACCGCCCGCCTTACCACGACCCGCTACTAGGACCTGGGCTTTGATCACAACCTCCCCACCGATTCGTTTGTGAATATCTCTCGCCTCCTCGGCGGTTGAAGCCAGCCCTCCCTTTGGGGTATTGATTCCCAGGTTTTGCGCGATTGATTTGGACTCGTACTCAAATAATTTCATGAGATTTCACGCGAGATTTCTGAGCCGAGACGGCGAGACTATTTGGCTATTATCCCCTTGATACCGTAACCCATTTATTAGACGCGAGGGACTTCAGGCTAATCTGTCGGTTCTTCCGACAGGATCAGAATCGTTTGGATAAATGTAGGATTTCACAACAAAGCAGGAGAAAGCAGCCGGAGAGCCGGCCACGGCTCGCAACCATGGGGCTGAAGGACTCTTGGTGAAGACAATCCTTGACAATTTCTGTGTAAGAAGCGGCATTTTCTGTTCACGCTGCGAAGAGAAACTCAAGAAGGGTCAGATTAGCGACCTTGACGTTAGGGTAATCCGGACAATCACGGAGCTTGAGAAGGAGAACCCAACTCTCCAAGAGGTTACCTTCCATAAGGCTGTGGAGGCGGGTGACATTATGGCTCTCATGGTTGACAGGAAGGGCATGGACACGTTCCTCTCCTCTGGAGCGAAACTTGCCAAATCGCTAGGTGACAAGGTCGGCAAGAGGGTCCGCGTGCTCAATTATGGTGGAGACGAACGCGGGTTCCTAGAAGACCTATTCACTCCATTCTCGATATTAACGATTAACACAATATGGCTTCCCGATGGGAGCCGGGAGACCAAGGTAATACTCAACGGTAGGAGACCACGGAGAAACCCGCTGGGCGACTTCGAAGTAGTGAAGAAGCTGGCCCGGGAATTGAAGGGTCTAACTCTAAGAATAGAGTTCGAAGACTACTGACGCGTCTTTGGAAACCCGCTCTGACGAGAACCGGATCATTGTAGTCGGAGCCGGTGTGGCCGGGAGCCATGCAGCTCTTGAGGCGGCAAGAAACGGTTCCAATGTCCTCCTCCTCGAAGAGCATCCTCAGGTCGGAGTTCCCAGCCACTGCTCCGGCGTAGTGAGCCTCAAAGGACTCTCGCTTCTCGGCATAGAGCCTCAACCAGGTTTCACACAACGCACGATCCAAGGTGCCGTCTTTCACCCTCCCAAAGGCGAGCCTCTAGAGCTTCGAACCAAACAACCGGTTGCAGTCATAATCAACCGGGCAAAATTCGACCAGTATGTCGCGAAGAACGCGGTGGCCACTGGGGTTGAGCTCCATCCAAAGTCGCGAGTCTCAAAGTTCGAACGATATCCGGATGGTAAGGTTGGGGTCTCGGTGCAAGACGGTCCAACCTTCAAAGGAAGTATCGTCGTTGATGCGAGCGGCGCTGGCAGTCGACTACCCGAGCAAGCCGGTCTTCAAACTCCGGACTGGACCCAGCTTCTGCCCGGATTACAGTATGAGTTAGGCGAGACCCCTAAGCAAGGCGATTTGGTGGAACTCTTCTTTGGCTCTCATCGTGCACCGGGATTTTTTGCATGGAGCATTCCTACCGGCGACCACAGCGCCAGAGTAGGGCTCGCATCAAAGAAGAGTAACGTGAAGAGACTGCTGGACGATCTTGTCAAAGAATTCTGGCCAAAGTCTACCGTTGAGGGGACGAAATCAGGCTCAGTACTCGTGTCGGGTCCGATAGACAAGTGCTGGTCCGAGAACTTCCTAGTTGTCGGGGACGCAGCGAGCCAAGTCAAGCAGACTACCGGAGGCGGCATAATAATCGGTGGCTATTCAGGCATACTCGCAGGAAGAGCAGCATCAAACGCGGCGAAGACACCGCAAGAAGGGCGTTGGAAGATTCTGATGCAGTATGATCGAGACTGGCGGGACAAGTTCTCCTCAGACCTGAGAAGAATGGGAATCGCTCACAAACTCTTCGCGAGCCTATCTGACGAGACACTGAACAAGCTCTTTGAAGGAGTCAGAGAATATCTTCCCGAGATCCAAGAGTACGCGGACATGGACTTTCAGGGAGAGATAATCTCGCGAATGCTGCGGAAGAAGAAGTTTGTCGCGCTCCTACCCCGTGTCGCCGTCGATAGTATAAGGGCAGTCTTCACTTAGGCTCGATCGACTTGACCATGGTCGGTTCACGTGACAGGTTCACGGCGAGGACGGA
>JAJPJY010000089.1 GCA_021323995.1 bacterium
CGCGAAGGGCAGTATTAATACTGCGCTCAGAACAGTCTGACAATCACTATCCAGTTAGAAAGTGACATCACTTTCCGTTGAAGAAATAACTTTCCAGTTGTTCCCTGAACAGCATTAATACTTCCCAATGCATCCGCCACAGCATGACAGTTAACGTAATGGCAGAGTCCAACGTCAAGATAGTCAATCAACTAGTTGAGGCCGTCTTCAATCAGCATAATGCGGACAAGCTTGGCGATTTCTTCGCAAAGAACGGAAAGTGGCACGGAGGGATACTGGGCACCGTTGAGGGCGTCGAAAACATGATCGGCCTGTTCCGAGGAGTGTTCGCTGCGATACCCGACCTTCACCTGACCGTGCAGGAGACCGTCGCTCAGGGCGACACGGTCGTCCTCAGGGTCGTAGTCGAAGGGACTCACAAAGGGAATCTCCTAGGCGTCCCCGCGAGCGGAAAGCACCTTCGCTGGGATGGGGTGGACCTCTACAAACTAGCCAACGGAAAGGTAACGGACGATTGGGCTGGAGACGATTGGCTCGCAATAATGGTCCAGGCAGGCGCGTTCAAACCTCCCTGGATGCCCGGCTAGAGCATGGCTGCTTCTGAATCAAATTCGATACTTGTCCTTTGGATTTTTGCCGAATCACAATTCTTGTCTGTCTAAAGGGTCGGTTCTGAATAGAAAGTAGTCTCTGGAGATTATCTCGCCGATTTACTATTGTGCTATGATCTCGGGCACTCTGCTGGTAACAAGCTCTCCCAACTTCTCCGGAAAGCCGGTAACACCAACTAAGATGTCCAGCTGAGCCATTGCAACGCCCGGTTGCTCCATTGTCCAATTGAGCGATGTTTGAACTTCGGCCATACTAGACAAACCGAGAACAATGTAAGCTTGGTCGGGAATGGAAAACATTCCCCAAAGATAACTCGCATCGAAGTGCGAGACGATCGCACGATCGACCGAATCCTTCACATCACGTTCTGCATACGAATAGTAAATGACCGCGGGGATGAGTCCAGGAATATCGCCCATCTTGAATTCGGGAACGGCGAACAGCGTCCTTTCGCTACGCAGTTTATCGATCCGACTCTTCACTGTCCGGCTGGAGAATCCAAGCTCCTTTGCAACAGTGACGTAGGGCTTGCGTGCATCCATCGCAAGAGCCTGTATTATCGCCATATCTGTCTCGGTCAAGCGCTTCGTCAGACTCATTGGAAGGGCATGTCTGAACTGTTTCATCTTCTCTGTATTTGTGATCCGGGAGATCAATTCGATCGTTCGCGAGCGCGACTCCTCGCTGTTGTAGAGTAGTAGGATTTGCAAACCCGGTCCGTAGAATTCGGCTATCCTGATAACTCCATGAAGGAGCCCGAGCTTCCTAATCATCTCCGACTTGGCTGACTCAGGCTGGACATCGACACGCACGTCCAACGCCATGTAACCAAACATTGTAGGATTGACTACGAGTCTCCAAACAGACATGTAACCAGCGTCCTGAAGCTTTCTGAACCGTTTCCATATGGTCATGTCATCAGAGTTTAGCTTTCTTGCAATCTCACGGAGGGAAGACGTGAGCTGAATGTTGGAGGGAGCGATTACGCTTTCGGAGATCAGCGACCGAAGAATCTTGACATCAAGTTCGTCCAACATGTGTTGGAAAGTTTAGTTTACGCACCAGTATTTACACCTGTTACACTTTGCCTACCAACAATAGGCACACCAATAATACCGTTCACCTCAGCCTCTCCCGCACGGTAGAAATTAATCATGGCGGAAAAAATGAGGAGCTTGCCCTAAATGACTAGTTTTCCAATAAGGGATCAGGTAAACGACCATCTACTGACACCGAAGAACGCTGCTATGGTGTTTATCGATTATCAGCCAGCTCAGATCTCCGCTGTTTCGTCAATGGATCTTCAGCTCCTTGTGGATAACGTGGTCCGTGTTGCCAAAATAGGAAAAACATTCAATCTTCCAATAGTCTTGTCCACCGTTAATGTGAAGGGTGGTCAAAAACCGACTGTCCCTCCATTGAAAGAAGTCCTCTCGCGCGAGAAGGAGCTTGACCGGACAACCATCAACGCTTGGGAAGACAAAGAGTTCCTGGAAGCCGTCGAGGCAACAGGTCGAAAGAAACTCATCATGTGCGCGCTGTGGACCGAAGCATGCTTGATTTTTCCCTCGTTGGATGCCCTAAGAGACGGGTACGATGTCTATCCGGTTGTCGACGCAGTTGGTGGCACCTCGATCGAGGCCCACCAGTACGCATTGCAACGCATAGCGCAAGCCGGTGGAAAGTTCGAGAGCTGGGCCCAGCTCATCTGCGAGCTTCAGAGAGACTGGGGTCGAGCCGACACGATCCAACCTGTGCGACAGCTTGCCTTCGGTGATCCATCTTCGCCGATCCTCAAGAACACACAGCGGCCCTTGAACATCAAAGGAGTGCCTGCTCCTTAGAAATTTGATGAGGTGAAGAAAGCGCATGTACGTAATCATGGGGGTCCATCATCCGAAACCCGGAATGGAGAAATCGCTCCTTGAGGTGCAGACGAAATTTGGAAATGCTCAGCGGGGGCATAGGGGACTGATCTCGGCTTTCATCTGGAAAGATGATGCGACCGGCGTGATTATAGGAATCACTCTCTGGGACACCAAGGAAGATTACGACGCTGCGCGTCCCGACATGGACAAGGCCATTCAAGGGATAGATTTCAGATCTGTGGACGCTTCCATGGAAATCTATCGCGGCGCCCCCGTAGTCTGGACTTGAGATTCAATCTATAGGAGAATAAATCAGAAAATGGAGACCCAACAAGCGGAGGCAAAAGAGGAACTTCTCCTGGAGTTGAAAGGGAGGAATACGACCAGAACTATCAAAGACTTCTCGCCCGAAGGCATCAGACTCGAGAACAATCTCGAGGGAGAGAGTAAGGGCGTCTACAACGCTAGCTTCTACGGGACGATCACCCTTCTATCAAAGCCAGATAGAACTATTGACTACGAAGTGCGACAGATCGACACCACCAGCGACGGCGACACTATCCTCGTGTACTACAAGGGGAAGAGTATCATAGACAGCACAACTCACAACCATTTCGTTGGCCAGACCACCTTCCAGACCCAGTCAAAGAAGCTTGCATGGCTGAACGCAATTAAGGGTCGGGTAGAAGGCGAGTACAACCCCGTCATTGGTCAGAATACTTTTCGAATCTACGGTAAAAGGTAGCTCGACCAAGACTATCGGTATCAAACCCCGGCGTTCTTGTGTAAACTCCGTGAGGTTCTGGTAGCTCAGCGTCGGTCATTTCTCTCCTTTGAATCTCGTCGGTTTTCGACTTGCGTTCTGGATGATCGTCAACTTTGCTTAGACATGAAGATCTTTAATGCCACGCGCGATCGAAGAAAAAATTATGCCTGCATACATGGTGTTCTTGCGAGAGAGGATGCGCGACGAGAAGGAGTACGAAATCTACAAGCAAAAAAATCGTATCGCAATGCAGGGGCGTCCGATTAAGAAAGACGTTCTTTATGGCGAGTACGAAGTGTTAGAGGGTGCAGAGGTTCAGGGAGTTGTAATCCTAGAATTTCCGTCCGTCGCTGACGCCAAGGCTTACTATGAGAGTCCAGCCTATCGCGAAGCAAGGGAACATCGCTTCAAGGCTGCTGACTATCGTGTCCTCATCGTCGAAGGCGTACAGCCTAAGTAAATCACATCCGCTGACCTTGGGGTGTAGACCCGCGCGACTTCCGTCTAGTGAGTTTGCCCAAAAAAGAGTCAAGAACAAGTCACATTTGTTCGATAAGTAACTTGAGCAGGCTACGTGTTCTCAGCTTCAGCATCTCTATCGATGGTTATGGAGCGGGTCCCGGCCAGGATCTGAAACATCCTCTTGGTATTGGCGGTGAAACCCTGCACGAATGGGCTTGGGCAACACGAACGTTTCACAGAATGCATGGACAGGATGGTGGGGACGCGGCTGGTCCCGATGAACAGTTTGCCGCACGGGGATTCAGGAATATTGGCGCGTGGATCATGGGCCGCAACATGTTCGGCCCTGTTCGTGGCCCGTGGCCGGATCTGAGCTGGAAGGGTTGGTGGGGAGACAATCCTCCTTACCACACGGACGTGTTTGTGTTGACTCATCACAAGCGTCCGCCTCTCGAAATGGAGGGCGGGACCACTTTCCATTTTGTGACCGACGGGATCGAGTCTGCGCTCAAGAAAGCGTCTGAAGCGGCAAAGGGGCAGGACGTACGGCTGGGCGGCGGAGTCGCGACTATTCGAGAATATCTCAAGAGCGGACTCGTTGACGAAATTCACCTAGCAGTAGCACCTACACTCCTGGGTACAGGTGAGCATCTTCTCTCCGGCATTGACCTGCCAAAAATCGGCTATCGCTGTGTAGAATACGTCCCTTCAGCAAAAGCGACCCATGTCGTACTGACAAAATAGAATGCAAAAATGCGAAGCATTGACTGGATGAATCTCCGTAAGAGTGGACCTGGGAATCCGGGCTATTTCACGTACTCGACGTTTTCCAGGTCTTCGAAGGCCTGGTCTCCCGTGAGAAATTTGGCCTTTAGTCTGAGGGAGACTGTGTATCCAAGCGCGTCCGCGTAGGAGAGATTCAGCTTCTTCCTCCGCAACATCAGCCTTCGCTTCATCGCATCCTTCACGTCATCGTCTCCGAATTCGACAGCGTACTTGGCATTCGCAGAGTACGCCTCCTCGGCATCAGCTTCACTGTAATCCTTCAATATCCCGTAGTAGATCTCCATAAGGTTCAGAACCGTAAGATACCCTGTATCTTTCTCAAAGTATCTGATGTATCGCCTGTTCCCCGACAAGTAGGCGAGTACAGCGTAGGTGTCGTAGAAGTATGGCGTCCTAGTGCCAGCCTTCTCGCAGCTCGTCCTTCGCAGACTGCAGGTCTCGGAGCTTGTATTTTCCGAACAGCTGCCGGATATCCACAGCCTTCCTTATCACGATCTCCACCTCATCGTTCTCCTTGAGACCCTCTCTCGAGACTTCCTCGCTCGGAATAACAACTCCCAGCGAGTTCCCCCATTTACGCACCACCGTTCTGACTGCCATGGTTATACACTATGTATAATTCCTATCATATAATCGTATCTGCAATCCTCAATAGGCTAACAATATCCCGGGAGTGGTTCCATCCAAGCCGAGCCTGGTACCAGACCAATGATTCCTGCTTCATCCATCGGTACCATTTACCGTTACCAGACCCGCTACTAATCGTGAAATGTCAATAGCAGTTGAGTCCCGTGACGCGAACCCGGTGTTTGGGAAGATCTGATGGGACAAGCCACGGTGTTTCGTTCATGTCCCTTGATTGCAGATAGATACGGTCATCGACCTGATTCTGCCTTGGGAATCGCCTTGGAAACGGCCTAGCATGCATTGTGGTGTTAATGTCGGCGAGAGATCGTTATCGGTGATGCAGACAGGTTGATGGGTCAGTGCTAGAATCCGGGCCGGGTCGGACAGAAGACCCTCTAGAAATTATGTATACGGGCATGTCTCGCGACACAGAACTGGGAAAAATCTTTTTTTCCGTGAAATCTTTCTAGACCCTCGGGGTCATAATTTCTCCAGCGCCAGCCCGTCTATGCGTCTTCGACTATTGTCTGGGCTTGTTCGTGCATGAACTGTAGCAGATAGTAGGGTCCGCCCGCGCCCTTCCCGGTGGCGCCGCTTCCCTTCCAGCCTCCGAACGGCTGCGCCCCCGGCCACGCCCCCGTAGTAGCTCCGCCTTTACGGTTGGAGTAGGTCACGCCGAAGTTGATGTCTTTGAAGAACTCATCCCTCTCCTTCGGGTCCTTTGTGAAGACCCCGGCGGTTAGCCCGAACTCGGTCTGGTTCGCCTTCGCCAACGCTTCATCCAACGTCTTGTAATCGGTGACAGCAACGAACGGCACGAACAGTTCCTCCTTGAACAGCCTATGATCCGATGGCAGCCCGGTCACAACAGTCGGCATAACATAGAAGCCCTTGGGGAGCTGAATCTTCGGAGCCTCGCCACCGGCCAGTATCTTGCCACCATCCTTCTTGACCAGCTCGACCGCCCGCTGGTATTTCTTGAACGCTTTCTCATCAATGACTGGCCCAACAAATGTGGATTTCTGTCTCGGATCACCCGCGACCGCGACCTTGTCAACCTTCATTTTCAAGACCTTGAGAAAGTCGTCCCGGACCCCACGCTCGACATAGACCCGTGACGTAGCGCTACACTTCTGGCCACTATACCCGAAAGCTCCTCTAACAACGCCCTCGGCTGCCCGGTCAAGATCCGCTTTCGCCGTCACAATCGCGGGATTCTTACTCCCCATCTCCGCAATGAACGGCTTCGGATACGCTTGCTTGTTGACAAAATCCCGGTACAGCTGCATACCAACATCCTTCGAACCAGTAAACGCAATACCCGCAACCAGAGGATTACCCGCAAACTCGGCACCAAAAGAACTCCCCGGACCAGTAACAAAGTTGATCACACCACCAGGCACACCGGCCTCAACAAGAATCTCGTACAACTTCAACGCGGTAAAAGGCGCCTCACTAGTAGGCTTGAACACCACAGTATTACCAGTCAACAAAGCCCCCGCAATCATTGTAGTCGCGAGAGCCAAGGGAAAGTTGAACGGCGAAATGACCGCCCAGGCCCCGAACGGACGAAGAACACTTCTACTATCCTCGCCAGGAACAATATGCTCCATCGGCTTGACATAGCCACTATTCTCCTCCATCATCCGGGCGTAATAGTTGAGAAAATCCCTAGCCTCATTGACCTCTGCGATAGACTCGTAACGGTTCTTCGCAACCTCGTACGTTATCAGAGCGGCCAGATAGAACAGGCGCTTGTCAATGATGTCCGCGGCTTTTCGAAGAATCTGAACGCGCTCTTTCCAAGACTTGCCGCTCCACGCAGCAAACTGCTCATTTGCCGCTTCCAATGCCTTCCGGGCAAACTCCGCAATTCCCTTCTGGAAATAGCCCAAGAGGACAGTTGAGTCCAGCGGGCTTCGCACCTCAAACTCTCCCCCGCCGGCAAGGATCGGCCGTCCGTTGATGTGCATCGGATGATGTTTGCCAAAATCCTGTACAACCTGCTTCAGGGCCTCCTCGTAGCGCGGATGAATCGTCTCGTCGGCAAGAAGAGTGACATACGTTACCTTCTTTTTTTCAGGAGCGATCTGCAACAGTCTAACCCCGACAATCCGGCGGGACAAGTGGAAGATAAGACTGCGCTTCCCGGATTAGGGAAAGCGCGACGTCTTCAGGCTGGAAGTGCTCATGATGGTAGACAGGACCCGTTCTGGGTTCCAGTCTAGTAGACTGCTCGGATTAGACTATGCGGTTATGGTAGGTCTGGCGCGTCGGAGCCTTCTAGTCGGTCTCTGGCCAGTTCTAGCCCCGCCTTTCTGCGGTCCGCTCGCCTTTTTCATCCAGTCAGGCACGATCACTGCTCGTATGAGCTCTTGCATAGTGATACCGCGATCCTTCGCCATCTTCCTCAACTGGGCGTAAATCTGAGGGTCTAATGATTGCATGAACTTAGTAGCCGTTATTTCTCACTCTTCCCACATGGTGCCTATCCTAGGATATAACACCGTTCCTAGAACAGGGACTAACTATATCCCGGTATACCGTAATGGATCTGCAGCGAGACATTCCATTCTAGGCGCGAGGCTGCTTAGCCACGGGAAGAAGCTCGACGAGAGACCTCACGGGAACCCCCTCAATGTTCTCCTTGCCACTCTTGTTCGCCAGAACAGTTACGCCAACCGGCTTCGCCTTCACACTCTGAAGTGTCTCGATCGCCGCCCGAATCGTCTCTCCCATCCGGAGAATCGTATCAACGATCAACACTTTCTTCCCCTCGACGGCCGAAAAGCTCGGATTGACAGCACCAGCGACCTTCTTCTCCCCCAACCTCTGGGGTCTAACAGAGGCAACGGGTTTTCCGAGGGATCTAGCGACGATCAGGCCGAGCGCCATTCCCCCAGCTTCAATCCCTGCAACAACATCAGGCTCCTCCATAGACCCCTGTTCGACAGCTTCTCGAACCATATCCGCCATCGCCCTCCCGACCAGGGTTAGCCGACGCACGCTTGAGCCGATCGGGTTCCAGTTCACATAGACATCGTAAGCATCTTTCGGTTTCACCCCATCTCTCCCATGGAGCAAGAGCCAGACTACAGTGTCAGCTTGGACCTTCAGCTCGTCAGCAATCTCATACGTCGACATGCCTTTCTCTTTGAGCTCCAGCGCCTTCTTGGCCAGCTCTTCCAGAGATCTCACGCCAGACTCACATTCAATGTTTAGAGCGCGTTGCCTAGTTATAGCTTGTCCGGCACGATCTGGAATTTCTGAAGTTGACTAGGCTTTCTTCCAAAGCTATACTATCTGGAACCTTGACGGCTAAGACTGCGATCTAGCGATGCTTCGCTTTGGTCTTGGAAAGCACTCTTCTTCTCAGCTCAGTCCCGCAGACTCTGCATTTCTTCACCGGAGGCTTGTATCTTCTATGACAGGCGGGACAGTACATTATCCAGTCGAACCGGTGAACTATTCCAAAGTTCGCGAGAGAACTGTGGCCTATCTGGAGATGCTCGGCAAGATTCTGAATAGCATAGTCGTCGCTGACGATGACAGGCTCGTGACCATCAAGTTTCAGATCTAGAGCAAGTGCCAATACTTCTCTGTCGGCTTTGGACAAATATCCTGATTCTCCCGCCTTCCTGCTCGCCTCCTCCACCATTCCTTCAGCTCGCAGTGTAGGAGCTTGAACTTTCAGTTCCCCTTTCTCGCTGAACATTCGAAATCGAAGTTGAGGCATAGTGCCAGCGGACAGTTCTTCTTCCACAGCCCTAACAGAGTAAGCTTCGCTAGTCTTTGAAGGGTTGAAACCCATTATGAAAGCAGATGTGTCAAGAACAAGCACTGTCAAACATTCTCTCTCTCCGAGGCAAGCCTTCTGAGACCGCGCTGGAGAAAAGTGTCTCCGAAACGGACAAACCGCGCGCTAACAGATGACTTTCTCATCTCTAGTGGTTGTCCGTGGCGTATTTCTTTCATGGGATTTCCGTCCATAACAAGAGTCGCAGTGGGTCCTGGTTTGTCCAAGCTAACTCGAATTTTCTTGTCTGCCGGGACTACTATCGACTTGACAGGTTGGAGTGGGGCGATAAGAGTGACAGCGAATACGTCGAGGGATGTCTCTAGAACAGGTCCCCCTGCCGAGAACGAGTGGGCTGTTGAGCCTGTCGGGGTGGCGACCATGAATCCGTCCGCCCTCGCTTTGATGATGCGTCTTCCGCCTTGGGAGACGTCAACGTTCAGCATCTTATCGGGGACGGTGGGCAAGAGGAGAGCCTCATTCAAGCAGTTTCCGATGCGGCGATCATTCTGAGAGACAGCAACGCACCATTGCGCCTCCATTTGAAAATCCTGCTTGAGCCATTTGGTGAATGATTTTTCGAGATCTTCGGGTTCGATTTCAGTAAGATACCCTCTGCGGCCGAGGTTCACCGCTAGTATTGGGGTCTGAGGATTCGGCATCTCTTGAATCGCCTTCAACACCGTGCCGTCGCCGCCAAGAGTAATCAAGAGATCGACTTTCATTCGGTTGAGGGGTCTGCCGCCTGCGAGCTTCGCGGTCCGGGAGAGTTCTGCTTCTGGGACGGGTGTAAGCCCGGAATCCGTTATGACTCGGAAAGTCCTCCGAGCCGTAGCCAGCGCTTCCTTCGACTGCGTCTTGGCCACGATTCCAACTAGCTTCGTCATAAGAGTCCCGTTTGTCTCAGCATCAGGTGATCTGATCGCTTGAAAAGAATTCGCCTATCCTCTCTTTCGCGGGAAGTCTTTTAGATGGACTCTTAGGCGATTAGTTTTCGAGCCAGAATTTCATGAGCAAGCCTGTCTATGTCGGTGAACTAAAGATCGGGCAGTACGTGATCATTGACGGTGAGCCCTGCCGCATTGTCGATTTCGAAAAGTCGAAGCCAGGCAAGCACGGATCGGCCAAGGCTCGGATCACTGCGATCAGCGCCTTCACTGGTCAGAAGAAGACGCTTCTGAGTCCGGTGGATGGCAGAACGGAAGTTCCGATGATCGATAAGAGAACCGCCCAGATTATTTCCATCTCTGGGAATACCGTCCAGATGATGGACATGGAGACCTACGCCACTCTCGAGAGTCCCATGCCTGACGACGCCGAACTCAAGGCCTCTCTATCCTCCGGCGTCGAGGTAGAGTACTGGGACGTTCTCGGGCGAAAAATGATCGTTCGTAGAAAGGGCTGACTCCCCTTCTCCGCGAGAGGACCCGCTACCGTTAAGCATCTCAAACTGCGTCCAGGGATGACTCTGGATGCTCTAGCCCGCGAGATGAAGGGAACTCATGTGCTCGGAGCAGGCCGGATCGGCGAGGCAGTCGATGTCGTTTCAGAGATGTTTCGTGACCGCTCCTTCACAAATTTCCTAACGATTGCAGGCCCCATGGTGCCCGCGGGCTTCCGATTACTATTCGGGGACTTGATTGACCGGGGCTTCTTAGATGCAATCGTAACGACAGGGGCAAATCTGACTCACGATGTGATTGAGAGTCTAGGATTGCATCATTACCAAGGCAGCTTCCAAGTCGACGATAGAAAACTGATCCAGCGCGGTTACAGCAGGATTGCAGACATTTTCGTCAAAGAGTCATCTTTCGAGAAACTCGATAAGACAGTAAGAAAATTCTTGCGGAGGATTCCGATCGAAGACCGCCGTAACCTAGCGTACTCTGAACTGTTATCCAAACTTGGTCGGATGGTTAAGGATCAAGACTCAATCCTCCACAAGGGAGCAGTCAGAAACGTGAAAATATTCTCGCCTGGACTGCTGGACTCGATACTTGGACTGAGTCTCTGGAGCTTTGCGCAGACCGAGACGTTACAACTAAACCCGTTCAGTGATGTTACAAAAATGGTGAACATGGCAATGGACGCTGACAAGATTGGCGTGCTAATTCTAGGCGGCGGCGTTCCCAAACATCATACTCTGCTCGCG
>JAJPJY010000045.1 GCA_021323995.1 bacterium
ACGGAGGGTATGCTGTTCAAGTACGGTTCTGGAACAGGGTCTAACCTGTCCAACCTGCGCTCGTCGAAGGAGCACCTCTCCACTGGCGGAAAAGCAAGCGGACCCGTCTCGTTTATGAGAGGATTCGATGCCTTCGCTGGCGTCATAAAATCCGGAGGTCGGACGCGCCGAGCCGCCAAAATGGTCATACTCAACGTTGACCATCCAGACATTGTAGATTTCATCTGGTCCAAGGCGAACGAGGAGAAGAAGGCCTGGGCACTCATCGACGCCGGCTATGATGGCAGCGTCGACGGAGAAGCCTATGGCTCAGTCTTCTACCAGAACGCCAACCACAGCGTCCGAGTCACAGACGATTTCATGCACGACGTCAGCGAGAACAAAGACTGGCAGACCCGCTACATTACCAACAAGAAAGTTGCTGACACTTACAAGGCGGCGGACCTGATGCGGCAGATGGCCGAGGCCGCCTATATCTGCGGCGACCCGGGCATACAGTTCGACACGACAGTCAACGAGTGGAACCCGTGCTCGAACACTGACCGGATCAGAGCATCAAACCCATGCTCCGAATACATGTTCCTAGACGACTCAGCATGCAACCTCGCCTCGTTGAACCTGATGAGGTTCCGTACCCCAGAGGGAGAGCTCGATGTCGAATCGTTCAAGCATTCCGTGGAAATAGTGATCACGGCCCAAGAGATACTCGTCGACAATGCGAGCTATCCCACACCCGCTATCGAAAAGAACAGCCACGACTACCGGCCCCTCGGCATGGGCTACGCCAACCTCGGCGCATTACTCATGTCACTCGGAATGCCATATGATAGCGACAAGGGACGAAACTATTCCGCAGCCATATCCGCGCTAATGTCTGGGCATGCCTACGCGACCTCGTCTCTAATCGCGAAGCGGTTGGGACCCTTCCGCGGCTACCCGAGTAATGAGAAGCCCTTCCTCAACGTCATCGGAATGCACCGATCCCACGCCTACAAGATTCCAAAAGACGACGTTCCCAGAGACCTGGTCGACGCCGCGGTCAAATCATGGGACGAAGCCTTGTCGCTAGGCGAACGGTTCGGCTTCAAGAACGCGCAGATCTCCGTCATCGCGCCAACCGGCACGATCGCTTTCATGATGGACTGCGACACAACCGGCATCGAACCAGACATTGCACTAGTCAAGTACAAGTGGCTCGTAGGCGGAGGAGTAATCAAAATAGCCAACAATACCGTTCCCGAGGCACTGAAGAAGCTCGGATACTCCCTCTCCGAGGCAGACACTATCCTACAATATCTTCACGATAACGACACGATCGAAGGCGCCCCACACCTCAAGCCGGAGCATCTTCCAGTCTTCGACTGCGCCTTCAAACCAAGCAAGGGGACAAGGAGCATACACTACATGGGACACGTGAAGATGATGAGCGCGGTCCAGCCCTTCATCTCCGGAGCCATATCCAAGACCGTCAACATGCCGAACGCTGTCACCGTTGACGAGATCATGCAGACCTACATCAACGCATGGAAGATGGGCTTGAAGGCCATCGCAATCTACCGCGACGGGTCAAAGCGGACACAACCACTAACGACTAGCCTAGAGGAGAAAGAGAAGGCTAAGCCAGTCGAGCAGGTGGTCTACAAGCCACTGCGAAGAAGACTCCCTGACCAACGCGAAGCGACAATTCACAAGTTCAGCATCAACGGCAACGAAGGATACTTGATGGTTGGACTCTACAGCGACGGGACGCCCGGCGAGATATTTGTCGTCATGTCAAAAGAAGGCAGCACCATCTCTGGTCTCATGGACGCGTTCGCAACCTCCATCTCCATCGCACTACAGTACGGCGTACCGCTGAGAGTGTTGGTTAACAAGTTCACTCATACCCGCTTCGAGCCGGCTGGAATGACCAACAATCCCGAGATAAGATTCGCAAAATCAGTCGTCGACTACATCTTCCGATACTTGGGGCTGAAGTATCTCTCGAAGGAAGACCAGGACTCTCTCGGATTGGCCAAGACAACGGTTGAAAACCATGAGACCCAAGCGAAACTTGTCGAGCCAGTGCCGAAGACGACTGAACAGAGAATTGTAAAACAAGAATCGTCTGGCCGACCCGAACCCGATCTACTGACCTTCGATCCCCAGTCCGACGCACCTGCCTGCGACAACTGCGGAATGATCATGATCCGCGCCGGTGCTTGCTACAAGTGCAACAACTGCGGCAACACAAGTGGCTGCGGCTAACAACCCATCTCTTTTTCAGGTCCTATGGGACGGGCAGCTTCATCCGAACTTCACTTTTGTGTCGCGGGAAATCGCGCTCCACGAATTTTGGGAGGGGGCTCTCGCCGGTTGGAACCGTTCCGGGCTTGGATCCCGTTTCTACCCGCAGAATGGCACAGTCGATCGATTCTCTTATCGATTAGGTCAGCGTCCTGGTCAACTTTCAAGATCGTAGAGGTCAAAACCCATCCCCCGATTGCCAATCGGGGCTAATTCTGAACGATTTTTCGGGAACAATCTAGCTGGGGGATGTCTTCAGCGGATTTATCAAGAATCGTAGGTTTCGTTGTTTTGCATAGCCAGTTGACAGCTGTCGATCGACGACTCGCGGCCATAATGTTTACCGACATGGTGGACTATACGAGGCTGTCAGGGAAAGATGAAGCTCTCGCGCTAGCCCTGCTGGACGAACAGCGGAAACTGTTGCGACAGGTCTTCCCACGACACGGGGGTCTCGAGGTAAAGACGCTCGGCGACGGCTTCTTGGTCGAGTTTTCCAGTGCTCTCGAAGCAGTAAGATGTGCCCTCGACATTCAGAGGCTCCTCTATACACGAAACGAGAAAGTTCCAACAGAAAAGCGAATCATGTTGAGGGTCGCCGTACACCTTGGAGATGTAGAACACAGGGATGGAGACATTTACGGGGACGCCGTGAACGTTGCGTCTAGAGTCCAGGAACTTTCAAGCCCTGGCGGAGTCTGCATAACCCAACAGGTTTTTGATCATATCAGGAACAGCCGAGAGTTCCAGACAGTCTCACTCGGACAAAGCCACTTGAAGAATGTCCAGACGCCTGTCGAGATTTACAATGTACAATTAGCAACTCTTGGAACAGGCATTCTCCAAGATGATTATCTAGAGCCTCGCCGAATCGCTGCCCTGCCGCTAACAATTCTCAGCTCTGATCAACAGGACGAATATTTCGCGGACGGGCTCACAGACGAGATCATCAACACTCTCTCCTCCATCTCAAGCCTGAGAGTAATTGCGAGAACTTCGGTGATGAAATACAAACAGGTGAAGAAGAGCGTGAGCGAGATTGGACGAGAGCTGAGAGTAGGCACAATTCTGGAAGGTAGTGTGAGAAAGGCTGGAGCTAGAGTCCGGGTAACGGTCCGGCTGATCGATGTCGGAAGCGAGGTGCCTATCTGGGCGCAAAAATATGACAGGGAAATGAAGAATGTCTTCGAGATACAGACCGACATTGCTGAACAAGTCGCCGACGCCTTGAAGGTTCAGCTTCTCAAGGAGAACATGAAACTCATAGAGAGAAAGGCTCCGGAAGACATTGCCGCGTATGTTCTCTACCTACGAGGACGATACTACTGGAGCAAGAGGACCAAGGCGGATCTAGAGAGAGCGATCGCTCAGTTTGAACAAGCTGTAGAGAAGGATCCGGGATATGCCCCGGCCTATGCAGGACTGGCGGATTGTTACACTCTGATGGGACGTCATCGGTATCTGCCAGCCGACCAGGTCTTTCCCAAAGCGAGAAGCTACGCGGAGAAGGCGTTGGGTCTAAACGATCATCTCGCCGAGGCTCACACTTCGCTCGCGGCTGTTCTCTTCACCTATGACTGGGATTGGAAGGGGGCCGAGGACCAGTTCAGACGCGCCTTAGAGTTGAACCCGAACTACGCAACAGCTCACTACTGGCTATCACTCCTACTACTTACGACTGGAAGGTTGGAAGATGCTGTGTCAGAAGCGGAGAAAGCACAGGCACTCGACCCGCTCTCTCCCGTCGTTGGAGGATGCGTGGTCCAAGCTTACTTCTTTCAAGAGCAGTATAGAAAAGCCATCGACGAATGCAGGAGATATCTTGAGATGGATCCAAACTTCATCGTGGCACGCGACTTCCTCGTACATCTACAAGCGCGTAACGGTGCTTTCACAGATGCGGAAATTGAAGCGAAGAAGCTGGTTGAAACAAGCGAAAGAAAGGCCGAGGCTCTCGCGCACATAGCCTATGTCTACGCAGCTTCAGGAAAGATGGAAGAAGCGAAGAGACTGATTGAAGAGATCCTCGCAAACCCAAAGCTGGAATATTCAAACTCGACAATCTTCATCACAGTATATTCGATCCTCGGGGAACAAGATAACGCGTTCCGCTGGGCAGACGAGGCCCTCGACACCGGGAAGATCGCATTTCCCTCCCTCAGGTTCAGTCCGGACCTTGGAGATTTCAGAGCGGACGCGAGATATGGTCCCTTGCTCGCTAAAGCAGGGCTTCAGCAGAAGCAGACTGGCTCATATGGCAAACCTACCGTTTTCGAGGAAACTAGACGTACGTCCTAAACATGGTTCATAACGAGTTCATCGAGTGGATAGCGTCGTAGAATCTACTCAGCGAGACGGGAGCTCTTACTTCTTGCTCGTTGCCGAGCGTTCTGAGTGTTTATTCTAAGTTGGGAGTTTTTCGAGCCGTACCGTACCCGAGTAGAAGGCGGGTTGCTGTTCTCCACGGCATTACGAAGCTGGTGGTTGCGCTCCCGGTACCTGGCTAGGTAAAAGACAGTGCCTGCTGCTCCCCCCAGTATCAGCCCTATGACTAGGAGAGAGAGGGTAGGGAAGAGATTGCTCCCAATGCCGCTGGGTGAGGTCTGGCCGACTGTCACCTGCTGGGTCTTTGTCGTTGTCTGACCGTTGTTGTCGGTGGTAGTCATTGTTATGGTGTAAGTTCCATCGGCAGTATAGGCGTGAGTGGGATTTGCGCCGGAGGCCGTGGTCCCATCTCCGAAGTTCCACGAGTATGTGTAGGGGCCGGTTCCCCCTTGCGCTGATGCCGAAAAAGTGAGGGTCTTGTTGGCGGTAATTGATGAGAAGGGTGAGTAGTTGAAGCTGGCGGATAGGGTCGATGAGCGGCCAGTAGTGAAAATGTCATTGACATTGTATCCAAGGGTTTGGGCGGCTGTGTCTCCCACGGCCAGTGGAAGCAATCCCCAATTGTTCTCGATCGTCCAAAGACAAGCGTACTCGTCGATGCCCGTCGAGTCTGAAGAGACGTAGGCCTGTTTCACCATGGAGCCGTAGAAGAGGTTGGGTGTGTCATTGTTGCTGTCGCATGAGCCGTTGTTGCCGCCGCATTCGTCCCACCATAGATAGAGGAGAGTATGAAAACTTGGATTTGTGAAGAGATTGCTGGCTAGGAGAGAGCCTGAAGCGGGGGAAGTTATGCTGCCCGAGCCTACGAGAAATGACTGAAGATACGAATCTCCCACCTGGACGCTAACATCGTGCATGTTCTCGCTGTCGGTAGGGGTGTACCAGAGAAAGTTGGGCGGGTTAGCCGAGTTTGCGGCCGCGATGAAGGTCGATGTCGTGACTGATGAACTCGTGAACAAGTTGGAACTACTCGATGTGTCTGAGAAGCTCGTGAATGGAAAGTGGTCATTGCCCCGCGGGCATCCCTCAGCGCAGTAAGCCTGCCATGTTAATCCTGATGGTGTTATTCTGTCTGCCACCAGGTTTGTGGCAGTGAGGCTTCCGTAACCATCTGAGACTCCGAAGGTAGACCCAGCTAATAGCCCTACATAGCAGGCTGCTGAACAACCGTTGAAGTCGTTCGCGTCGGCAGAGGTTGCTCCGTAATTATTCATAGACGGAATTGTTGAACTGTATGGGAGCATACTACAAAGAAATGGGGCGGAGCTCGTCGGGCAACTTGATGCAGTTCCCGAACCGAAGACAGAGGAGTAAGGAGTATTCTCCATCGCTATGATAACGATATGGTCGAAGTGGGTTCCGGTCACTGCCGACACTTGACGAGGCTGTCCGACGAGTGCGACCCCTAAAATCGACAACCCAACGAGCATTGGCACCAGACAAAGCCGTTTGATTGCGCCTCTGACTCTCACTTCTTGATCCTCTCTTCTATTGTGCACCATTTTTTCCGGGCGGCGAGTGCGGGATCAGTTTGCTGTCGGAGCGGAGAACAAGACTCGTTGTCTTGTGCGAGTCCCGTGCAAATGCAGTATAGGTTCCATCGTTGTCAAAGGCTCTATTGAACCCAGACCGCTTGGCCTCCGTTCATGAGCCGATTCTCCACGTGCTAGTCGCGTGCACTAGTTAAGACAACGGATTTGATCGAGGTTGAGAACGCGAGAAAAACTCCTTTGAGAATAATCTACTCTCGCGTGAATAGATTTGGATCTACCGTCCTGGAAAGAAGTAAGGCATTGTCTCGGGTGCAGTCGGAGTCCGACCCTTAGACCCTTTGCGAACCTCTTTGCCGCCGTGAGGTACGATTTCGATGAAACTTGGCTGGCTGAGAACCTTGTAGTTAATCAGTCCTCTCTGATGGAGGAACTTGTGTAGAAGCTGCTTAACTTCATGGTGCGAAGCACCTTCAATCTCAATCTGGCTACCTTTCACAATCAGGGAACCTTTGATCTTGGCTCGCAAGAATTCGGTGACAGGCTTGATCTCGTCTTGGACCCTTTTCATCTCAACAATCTGCACTAGTTCTACCCCAGAGCTCGAAACGCTAGACTTACTGGCACGCTTAAGTTCATGCTCAGATGCAGGCCGGGGAGGCAACGTTTAACGCACGATCGCTCTGACGATAATAGGAGTGTTTCGGGATGGGTCGTTACTCAGAATCGAGTGTCTAGTACACTCCTTCCCTAAGGTTTAACGACATTAGCTGACGATTGTGCTCGCGTTTGATCCATGGCCGTTAAGTATCTCTGTGGTCATTAGCAGAGTAGGAAAACTGATGGCTCGTCGTTCGCCTGGATCATCCAAGTCCGCCAAGGCCAGCCAAGGGAAGTCTCTCCTTGAGATCTTTGTTTTAAGACACGGTGAGGCTGGCGTTAGAGTGGATGAGCCAGAAAAGGATGATGCGAGGTCGCTTACTCGCGAGGGTCGAACAGAGATTGAGGCGATTGCGAGTTCCCTTTCTGGGCTCGGCGTCGAACTAGATCTTGTTGTGACAAGCCCGTTGCCCAGAGCTGTGCAGACTGCTGAGATCGTTGCGCGTCAATTCAAGGTGTTGAACAAGCTGGAGCAGTGGGGTGAACTGAAGCCCTTAGGCGAAGCGGAGAGTGTGTATAGGCGATTGTCTCTTCAGAAAGCTGGGTTAAGCCTCCTGATGGTAGGACACGAGCCGCAGCTTAGCGGGATGATCGGGGAGATCGTTGCGGGAAATTCCCATGTGAATCTCATTCTGAAAAAGGGGGGCCTAGCAAAAGTGGAACTTCTAGGTTTCAAGCCTAGGATTACCGGCGAGCTACGCTGGCTCCTCACTCCGCGACTCATGAAGAAGGCAAGAAAGTGATCAGAAACACTCTGAACTGGGGAAGGTTCGAATCTCTCCTTCGGGCGAGGGCTACCTTCCTTTGAAAGTCTCCGTAATAGACCTCGGCTACAACAGTCTCAAGCTGGTAAACTACGAGGTCGCTAAGGACCGGTCGTTCGCAGCTTATGGTCAGAAGTCTACTCTTCCCCGGCTCGGAGAGGGCCTAGACAAGACTGGCATTCTCGAAGATCAACCGATGAGTCGGACTTTGAAAGCACTAAGGCTGTTTCGCGACATCGTCGATCTTCAACACGTAAACCATGTTCTACCCATAGCGACTAGTGCAGTACGAGAAGCCGGCAACAAGAATCTCTTCTTGAAGCAGGCGCTTGTCGAAACTGGGTTTGCGTTCAAAGTCCTCTCTGAACGAGAAGAGGCGGTGTACTCCTACGCCGGAGCCAGGGTCGCCCTCAATGTGCAGGCGGGGCTATTCTTCGATCTCGGTGGCGGAAGTCTTGAGATGGTCCATTTCGAAGACACGAGGATTCGCAAGATCCTCTCTCTCCCTCTAGGAGGCTTGAGGCTTACAGATCTCTACGCAGGTGGAAACGGCGGATTCAGCAAGAAAAGCTACGCTCGAATGAAGAAGCGAATACTTGGTCTCCTTCCGGGGGCTGAGGATCTTCCTTCAGACCAGAAACTGGACCTAGTCGGAGTCGGCGGAACTGTCCGTGCAATTGCAAGGTTTGAGCAAATCCGAGACGAATATCCAATCAACAAGCTCCACAATTACGAGATGAGCCGAGAAACAGTAGAGTCAATCCATCAAGCGCTTCACAAGATGAAGCTGAAGGACATCAAAAGAATACCCTCGATTGGGCAGGACCGTGCTCGATCCATAGTCGCGGGCTCGATGGTCGTCCAGCTATTAATGGAGAAGCTAGGCTTCCGTAGGATAATCGTAAGCACCCACGGGTTGAGGGACGGCGTCCTATCCGCCTTCTTAGAAGACCCAGCGTCCTATCGCGCAGGTTCGATTGAGCCCGTGATTCATCGCGCAAACAATGGCCGGGACCCGTTACCAGCGTCGCATGGCCGAGAACTCGTAGAGGCGATCTTTGCTGGAGGCGTTATGACTAAGAAAGAACGAACGATTCTACTAGACGCAATTCGCGAAGTATCCACCCTCCCGCTGACGAATCCCGAGTCTTTGTTCTACGTCGTTCTTGAGAGCGACAGTATCCTAGGCCACGCGGACCAGGTCGTGATGGCTCTCGCCCTTGCAAACGCTCAGGGCATGAAGCGGACCGACTGGCTACAGGCAACGTATCAAGATCTGCTCGAAGCTGACTCAGAAGAGATAGTAGAGAGGCTCTCCTCAGTGATCAAGCTCGTCGAGATTCTAAACAAGACAAATGCAAAACTAGGACTTCGATTTCAAGGCCACCGACGAGTAAGAATCCGGCTAGAAAATAACAGCAAGCGCTTTCCCGAGGAATTGTACCGGGACGCGTTAAAGGACTTCAAAGACCACTTCGACCTAAAGCTTTCCAACTGACAAACCCAGAAGCGGAAGCGTCACGATCACCAGATCCTCCTACAGGAAGAGACTGCGGAGAGCAGATCGGGCGCTCGCCAAGAAGGTCTCCGCCTATCTCAGAGACGCTAGCGAACGAAACGTGCATGACCTGCGCACAACAACCCGACGGATGCTCGCCGCACTTCAGCTCCTTCCCAAGAAGTTCCGAAATGAAAAGAAGATTGTGGAATATGAAACGCATCTTGAGAAGCTGATGAAATCGAATGCGAGGACTAGAGACCTTGACATTGTTACCGACAAGATCGACAAAAGAAATTCTTCAGGGGACTTTGACACGTTGCTAGAGCGGTTGAGAAAGCTTCGGGAATCTAGTCTGCAACCCGGGACCGAACATAATAGGGCTATGAAGATCCATCACGGAATCCCGATCCGGTTGAAGCGATTGTC
>JAJPJY010000006.1 GCA_021323995.1 bacterium
GTTCCATGGCTTTGAGAACTTCTTCGCGGATTGTCTCGAGCCTTTCTTCTGCTTTGTTCTTTGGCCTTTCCTTGGCCGGTCGTTCTTTGACGGTGCCGGTTGAGGGTTGTGGGGTCGCTTCGATTTTTGGTGGCGGGGTTGTCTGGATGGTCTTCTCTTCTTGTGTTATGCTGATGCTTGGTCGTATCTGGCGGATCTTCAGGTCTATTTCGAGCATTTTTTCGTGGAAGCTTTTGAGGAGGTCGTCTTTGGCCGATTCGAGCTCGTACAGGTCCACGGTCTTCTTCTGGGTGTCTATTTCTCCGTCGACCCTTTTCAGGTCGGTCTTGTATCGTTGGAGAAGCTGGTTCTTCTCGGCCTCGTTGATCTGTCCTCTTGTTTCAGCTTCGTAGATCTTTGTGAGTGCGTCTCCGATGATGTCTCGTTCAAGGTTGACAAGGCGTAGTCTGTCTCGGGCCTTGGATACGTCTCCCGGGGTTATTGTTTTTTTGAGAATGTCTGGGATTGGGAAAGCGTCGGTCTTAGGGTCGGCTGGGGGTGGGGGGTTGTCGGTCGGGATTGTTTTCTTTTTTCCGAATAGGAGTATTAGTGTGAGTAGTGTGAAAGGTGCCTTTTGGCCCTTTCTCTGCAATAGAAGCATTCCTCTTAGGTTCTTGGTGGTTTGCCTGGTCCGTGCTTATTAATGGTTTAGCAGTTTCCCGGGTCTTGTTACCTTGCCCTCGGGCTTGTTGTGAAAGTACGGTTATCTCGGTGGCTGGTGCTTCTGGTCTTAGTGGTCTCGTTGTCTCTTGCGACGGAGTGTGAGAGCTGTGGTCGTCCGATGGGCTCGAACATGGATCATGGTGCTCAGAATCCGGAGAATCCCTACTGTATTCATTGTACTGATATGAAGGGTAAGCTATTGCCGTTTGAGAAAGTGTACGAGGCTCTAGTGGTGCAGGCTATGCAGACGCGGTGGATGAACAAGGAGAAGGCTGAGAAGTTCGCGCTTGAAGAGATGGCAAAGTGGCCCGCGTGGAAGGACAAGGTCAGCGAAATGCCCAAGCCGGCCTAGGCTTACGCTGGAAAAAGCCCGACCAGGCATTTCTTGTGTCGCGGAAAATTTTTGTTTTCGATCGTCCCAAGCGTGTTTCCCTATCGTCGATAGGGCCCTTTCACGCTTACGAAACGGGCTAACGAAGGCAGTATTGGGCCCATCCCTCCAAATGCTCGCGATCATATCGCGAGAAAAATTTTGTCTTCAGATCTGGGAGGCTCGGGGTCCTGTTTGAACCGTTTCCAGGCGAGTTTCCGGTCTTGTCCCGGAGAATGAGCGGTTTAGGGTTTTGGTGAACCTGCCTTACTGGAGCATTCGAGCACAGCGAAGCAGCAATATTGAACACCTCTCACTGTTTCGCGGTCTGGAGCTTGTTCTGGGCGATTCCTAGACGGTCTTCTCCAGAAAACCACTTTTGTGTCGCGGACAAACGAGCTCTGGAGATTTTCGAGATAGGGCTGGCGAGTTGAAACCGTATTGGGCTTATTCTCCAGGTCAGGGCGCAGTACTGCCCGGTAAGGCGTTTTGAAGATCGAGCTGGTCAGCGTCCCGGTCAACGCGAAGAATGGCGCCAGGTCAAAACACGTGCTTGGATTCGAGATCAGGGGCTGATTCTCAACGATTTCTCGGCGATACGTGCTACAGATCAGGTTTCTCAATTGTAGACTGCGGCGTTGAAGTATGAAGCGACATATGCGAGGTCGACAATGTTTACGGCTCCAGAACCGTCAATGTCCGCACGACCATCATAGCCGGGGCTGCCGCTTGTTGTGTTGAACGCGCTGGCGACAAGAGCCAAGTCTTGAATGTTCACGACTCCGCTCGAAGCCGGATCAATACTCCTAGTGACCGTCACCGAATACGTCACGACGCTAGAATTCGCCGAGACTTGTAGATTCGACGATAACGGATACGGGGTCATGGGAATGTTGAACACCAAAGAACCCATGTAAGCGGATCCCCTGCTCTGAAGCTGGAGACCATTGACGGTGAAGGTCTTATTGAAGCCCACTATGCCCGTCGTACTATTTCTGGCGACAACGTTCAGTGTTCCGGTGAGCTGACCGGTGAACGGTGCAAGGCCGAGAGCGCCTTTGGTGGTCACGCTAAGCCCTTGGAAGGCTCGACTATCAGCAACGCCCACGGCCAAGGGAGAGACGAACGCGCTGATAATGCCGGACGCGTCAGGCGTGCCAAGCCCAGTCGGATAGTCCCAGCCTGTCCCGGCGTTGTAGTAGCCGTTGAACCCAGAGCGAACATCATGATAGGCGGTAGCATTGTAGAGGCGAGGAGCGATAGCGCCGAGACCCTTCGAGTTCGCCTCAGCAGCCAAATCGATCAGTGCGGCCCACTGCGGACTCCCCGCGCTAGTTCCCCCGACAGTAAGCTGGGAGCCTCCCTGAATCACAATCACACCAGTATTCGGATCAGCATCGTATGAAACATCAACGGAGCTCCTGCTCAACTGACCCCCCAGATTGTTCTGCCACGAGGGTTTGGCGAATACAATGCTGTCTCCAGCAGTGCTGCCGCTCCACGCTTGCTCGCTGACGTAGGACGCGTTCGTGTCCAACTGGAGAGTCGTCCCTCCAACACCGACAACCAACGGGTCCGACGCAGGATACTGGATAGCACAACAACCGGTCGACCCTGAATCTCCACTACTCGCGAAAATGCTCGTCCCGTGGCCGGTAATGGTGACAAAAAGCTGGTGCATCGTGGTGATAGTGTAAGCGCCAGTGGTGGGATAGTTTGTCTCAAAGTCCCCCCAGCTCATGGAAAGAGTGTACTCCTGGGGCAGATTATTGGCCACATACCTGACCGCGTCGTAAAGATGCTGGAGACTATTGTCCTGGCCAATGACGAGGTCAATCGTGGCTCCGGGCGCGATCGCGTGAGCCCACTCCACATCTAGCGCAGTCTCTATTGCCCAGCCGCTGACGCTCCCCCTTGGCACGCCATCAGGATAGTAAATGTTGACAGTGGTCGAGGGTAGACCAGCGATGCTGTCGAAGCTAGACAGGTCGCTAGAGATACTCGGATCTCCGTAAGCATCGATAATTGCTATCCTCGTCCCAGACCCAGTCACACCCTTCGAGTAAATCGGCAGAAAATCATACGCCTTCCAAATATCGCTCGGGACAAACGGAGGTGAGCCCGGGGTCGACTGGCTTGCCGGACGATAGAGGATCGGATCAATCAGATTTGGAAGCGGCATTGCGACTGGAAGAGCAGACACGAGAGGCTGAAAAACAACAACTACGAGAATCAATGCAGCAAGCAAGTGGCAGACAGTTGCTGGCAAACGGTCGCCTGGTCGCTTCTACACGGTACTGCAGTGGGCATCTTAACTTATCGGTGTCCACTGAGGGAGAGACGTAGCTTAGAGCCCGAAACAGGGCACCTTTCGTCTTGGATTTTTCGTAGACACTCGGTTTCTGTGCGTGTTTTCAAAGAAAAGCAAAGCCTTAATCCTTAACACTCTCAGCAAAAGTTGTACAACATTGAAAAAAGTTAGGACACGACTTCTCGCCGCGATAATTGTTCTCTCCGTATTCTCTCTTCTGAGCAGTTCCATTAACATAGGCCATGCGACGTTAACCGGAATAGTCTGCATCGCATCGATCGATGCAGGCGATTGCTCCCAGAGTTCCCCTAGCCTTACTGCCCCCAACGGAGCAGTTTTTTCCGCGAGCGTAAACGTGCAAGGGTCTGACTCTTTCACCTGTTTCGACATCCGCGTGACAACGGACTCTCGAGTTCTGAATCCAGTCAGCTTCGATCTTAGCAATATCGTCTTTCCTACCAGCACACTCTTTGTCGTTCAACAATCTACCACATCCACAGGTTCCGTCGCCGCTGCGGAGCTGGCCGCGTGCGGCTTAGGTTACCTTACTCCTGCTCCAACTACGGGAACTATGTTCAGAATCAACTATGACGTGGTCGGCGCAGCTTCTAGCTCTACACAGATCAGTCTCCAGTCTGTACAAGTGGCCACTGGAGGCACTCCCCCCTTGCTACCGGAAACGCTTCAGAACGCAACATTTACAGTTCAACCCACTGCCGCTCCGGATTTCACAATCTCAGCAAAGCCCGCGACACTGATCATTCCCCGGGGATCAATGTCTGACTCGACGATTCAACTGTCAATCTTGAACGGTTTCTCGGGAGACATTAACGTATCAGAAACCGCATCAGATGCTAGTGTCCAAGCCAGATTTTCGAACAGTTCCATCAACGTCTCCA
>JAJPJY010000058.1 GCA_021323995.1 bacterium
AGACCGTTCGCGCCTACTCCAGCGCTCAAGGTTCCAATGACAGTCGTGTAAAAATAGACATAGATCGGGTAACCACCATCTCGTGGTCCTAGACTCACCGTTCCGTAGACAAACGTAAACTGCGAGGGACCAGTAACTTTGGAGATGCTCTGACTTACGTATGGCTGGGACAGGCCGATTCCAATACCAATGCCCAGGAAAATGAGTGCGACAGACACGATTACTACTGAGTAGGGAACGTGGGTACGCTTCTCAGGTTTCTTGGCCTCCCCGTTGTTCTTGGGCTCTACTTTGTCGATCAGCGCTGTCATTTGTTCTGTGACCCAGTAACGACCTAATTCACCGGTTTAATAATCTCCATCGAAGCCACCGAGTTCATGTTGCAAATCGAAGACCATCCCAAGGTCCAACTTGAAGACCTCAACGACCGTATGAGGCGACCACTTGGTCCGTTTGCCTATTCGGCATTAGCAACATACTTGGGGCTAACAGGAGTCCAAATATGGAGCAATTTCTACGGACCTTTTCTAACCGCGGCTGAAGTAGTTATTGCGATTGGCTACGCTCTGTTGACCTTGTTCCTGAGAGGCTTTCTGATAGGGTCAGATTTCGCGAGAGTTCGAAACTTTCAACGAGTTCTCTCGTCGTCATATTTTGTTGCTGGTTTTTCATTGCCTGTTCTTGTGGCAGTCAGTTTTCTCTTGCGATTTCCTGGTCCTACCCCGGCTCTGCTGGGGGTCCCGCTTTGGTCCCCGATCATTCTTCTCTTAGGTCTGGCTTTCTTCACGTTGGGAATCTCGCTTCCTTGGGTCAGGCTCTTCGATCCTGATTCTGCAGGACGGCTCTCGCTCCTTCAATTCTTAGTCAGGACGGAGGGTTCAGACCTGCAGTTTAGGTGGCTTCGAGATGGCCTAGGTTCTTTCCAAAGGAAAATGTCGCGATCTGGGCTCTCCATTCCGGAAAACAGTCTGTTTCTAGGAGCTGGCTATGGCTTGGCGAATGGTATGGTTGAAGACAGTGACATCCTTGAACTCAGTCAGTGGGTGGATGAAAGCGATGTGTTGGCGTTGCCCCCGGCTGCTATGAACCTAGTGTCTTTGGCAAAGGAGGCAACAGAAGAGGGATTTGAAAGGCCGCATTCTTGGGTTGAGCATTTGTTTGGAACTCGAAACTTGGTTCAGAATGCGATTACATTGATTGCAGGACTACTCGCAATCCTGGTCTCGGCTCACTCGCTTGGATTGTTCTGAGCCGAGTTGATTCACTGCCGGCTGGATCTTCAGAGCTTTAGAGAGCCGAGATTGCCGTTCTCGAAGTGCCTATTGTTCCGGTTTGGAAGGAGTTCTTCATCTGGAACGATCCTTTGTACGACATACTGCAAAGCAGTTATCTCTCGGTAGTCGGCGGATACAAAGAGCCCAGGGTCCTTGTAAAGCGCCTCTTTCGCGATATCCTCCTTGATCGAAGAGTCATCTACGTATACAGCGATTATGTTAATACCATTCGGAGAGTAGTCGAGCAACTGCCCTCGTGCTTTGTTGAGGACTCGCACAAGGCGATCGCGAACCTTGGGCACTTCTAGGGTCCTTCCCCAATGCACGAACCGTACTGCCGTGGGTCTCAGCTCACCATCAGCGTTCGGAATCAAGTCAAATCGCCATCTCTTTGGCCACTCCTGACTGTAAGGAGCAACCCCGTCTGTACTCGCCGACAGGTCACGTAGCTTGTCAATAATGATGCGTGCCAAATTATCCGCTTGGTTCTCATACAGGAGCTCATCTTGAATCCGGATGTCAACTACGAAGCGGGAGGTAGTCCCCTGTATCGCTTGAATTACAAGGTTTACAGCTGCAATCAAGTCGAGATGCTTGACTTCGATCACCGCTTTGAGCCGCGTCTTCGGATCAACGAGACCTATGTCGGGTGTCTGTCTTGTCGTCTCTTCCGGAATGAATTCGACTAAGGAACCTCGTCGCTTGTACTTGGCCCCGAACCATAGGACTGATCTCTCGTCGAAGAACTCTGTGTCATTCCTCATCTTCATTATGACTCTTGATATTCCAGGTGTCCCTTCCAGCTCCGCGAGATCGGAATCGAGTTGTGCAAGCTCATGATTCCGGTACTCGGCATCACCCTGACGTATCCTGTCACTCCCGCGGAGCATGATTAGGAGTGGATGCGTTCCGTCCTTCTCGACCTCATCCTTGAGCCAAGTGATGAACTTGACGATATTGGGGTAAAGAAGGGGCCAATTGTTCGGAATACTTTTGCGTTCGCTTCCCGTTGTTGCAACCACAGTGTTAACGGTATTCATTTGGCGCCACATTTCAACTCCTTCACGCAACCTCCTTCTTCGGCGACAGCCTCCACAGGTTCCCGACAACCACTGTTAGAGTGCTGCCGCTCGCAGGTGCAGGTTCGACTTCAAGCGCCATGGCACACTCACAGTCGAGACACTTCACAACGATCGTTCTCTTCAATCCCAACAGTTACACCTTGTTCGAGACAGTCGACCCTTCAGCCCTCCCTGCCCTTGTCATAAACTTGGAAGTGGTCTCTTGCATGATCTGATTGGTCTTCGCAGCCATACAGCTCCAGCAGAGAAAATTCGTGGCAATGTTGTGCTTCGACGGCGCGAACATTCCACAGCGTGTGCACTTCAACGAGTAGTTTGTCGGAGGCCTCCATCGAACCTTGCCCAAGATGCTCACCATTAGACCCCGTCGCGGAATATTACATGTTCGGCATAGACGAGTGAAACAATTCACCAGCAACCTCTCCTCGAAAAAAGAACAGACGTCAACTAGCTACGCATGCGAACCTTCGAGAAAGCTCCGGATTGCGAAGCTCTCTGCCCCGAACACCGATCCCGCTGCGTCAACGAGACAGGCCACAAGTCGCGACACCTCCACTATTGGAGCGTCAAGAAAGATCTCCACTTCTTCGACGTGGAACCCTCGATCGAATCCTGAAGCTACTACGCCAACATGCCGCATGGCATGTTGCGGCGTAATGCCCACAATGTTTTAGGCGACGAGCTCGGACATGGAGAGACGAGATCAGATGTCAGAAACCCAGATCGGCCGAGCCGACAGTCTACCTTACGAAGTAAGGTCTCGAATGGCGGAACGAAACGCACTGTTGCGAAGAGTCCTCGGATCCTCGAGAGGGATACGCGAGTCTCAAACGGTTATGGGGATCCCGACCCGCGTCAACATGCATTCGGGCCAAAGTTGCGCAGTGACTGCCAACACTCTCGCCATGCCATACGCGCCTCCACTGGCGAACGGTCCAAGCATGGGACCCGGCCCAGGCGCCATCGACTACGGAGCAGGTGGCAGAATGGGATACGATCGACTCAGATTCATGGAATTTTGCCGACGGATGGGAGTTCCTAGTCCGCCGGGCGAACAACAGATTGTCGAGCATTTTGCTAGAACTCCGATCACGGAATCGAAATGGCCGGGTCCAATGGTCGGTGGACCCCCGACTGCCCAGGGCACGTACCTCAATGATGATTTCGACCGGGTAGGCGGACGCATAGGCACACGATTCAAGTATGGTCCTCGACCGGGGTCTCCGAAACGCGACTGGCGCACTCGAGACAATAACACGATCATGCCGACGATTCGCGGCGATGATGACTCTGAAGAGGAGGAGGATCGTGGCGTCAAAATTCGCAGTGAAGATGAAGAAGAGGCTTTCAGAGTTCACCGCGGCTTGACATGCGCGCAGGCCCACGGGATCTGCCCTCACAGCGCCTGGGACGAGCACGTTTCTGGAGCACGCTAGAAATGGTAACGAGCGAATCGATCAATGGTCGAGAACGGGTCCGAGAGGGTCCGAAGATAGAATCTCCTGATGCTTTCACTTTCCTGATCAAAGACCAAATTCCCTACATTCCCCAAAGCACTGACAGAAGTCCGATCGATATGGCGAACCCGGGATTTTCGTCGGCTCCTAGAGCCACCGGCTACCAGCTCAGCACTGACAGTGTTGCAGACAAGCCCTGGCGTAGCAAACCCTCACCTCGACGCTAGTCTACATTTTTTCCGAAGGGTCCTTTGACGCCAACCTATCGCGAGATGACAGAGTGGCTCCACCAGACGATCAGAAAGAATAGGAGACTTCTCCAGGACCTGGACGAGCGGAACGAGAAGGCGATAAGGGAAGCCATCGCACGACTCGAGTATCAGAAGCCGCAACAATTAGACCGCAAATAGACCATGACCAACAAGCCCACGTCTGAATCGGAGGAGCTCCGAGACCGGATCTGGGACCTGCATATTCGCTGGCTCAGCGAGCGCCAGATCGCTAGCGCCCTCAAGATCAGCAAGACTGCCGTGCATCACCATCTCCAGGTGATTCTAAGACGGAAGGCTGGAGAGTTCACCGCGGACATGGACCGGGAGGGTCGCAAGCGCCACTACTATGCGAAGATCAGGGACGGATTCGGCTTCGCCATATCCCAAGCCTCGTTCATCTACGACAGGGCGGTCAAAGAGTACGAGTCGCAAGTCGCCGAGGGCAAGCATCCGAGCATTGCCCGGACAGTTCCTCCCCTGCTCGCCATGATCACTGCACTCGAGAAGATGAGAGTCCACCTGGGGCTAATCCAGCCAACGCCGGACCAGGTATACATTGAACAAATGATCAAGCAGATCGTGGACCAGTATCAGAAAATTCAGGAACATCAGAGAATGGAACGCTTGCCAGGTCCCAGATTCGAAAACACGCCCTAACCCAAGCTAGTACCCGTCACCGGGCAGCCTTGACCTGGCCCGTGCAACACTTGCATTTCTTCGAGAGACACACGCTCTGGGATCCATCATCGCATTCATCGCAGGTACAATAGGACCTGCCTTGCTGGGTCTTGTTCTTGGTGTGAACCAGAAAGAATGCTTGTGCGGTGACAGCTTTTTGTCGGGGCATGCTCGATATGGTTGAGGATTTCCGAGCTAATTATCTGCCGTAACTTCGTAACTTGAGACAGCATCGGTCAGGAATCAAGCGCATCGTAGAGTGGGCTAGTCTTCCATTTTTCGAAGATCGATGTCTTCCCGGCATCCTCGACATCCGGGTTCATGACGAGCTGCAGGATTCTAACTATGAACAGTAGATTGAGGACAACATGGAATGGGTTATCAAGCTGGATGCAGATCCGGCTGAAGTCGATGATGTTGAACGATTTGTCATAGGCTGGCCGACGCTTTGTTGCAATGTCTCGAAATCTCATCCTCTTGGAGGCGTCGTCATAGGTGAACCGCGAGTGTGCGATCGAGTTTCTGATTCGTCCATTCACCCAGCCCTCGAAAAGCACATCGGCGGGGACTTTCAGATCGTCGAGGCCCTTTCTAACACTCTCCAAAGTCATAGTTGAAGCGTCTGGAGGGATGGCTTTGTCAATTGCTATCAGGCTCATCGCGTAAATGATTCGAGTTGCGACATCGAACACTCCTTCCGCATTGAAGAGATATTGCAAGCACATTCCATAGTAGCGCATCTTCAAGTTGCCCTCAGGGACGTAGTGAGCGAACGCTTCAATAATCGGCGCTATATTCTGAGAGTTTTGAGCTGCTTCTTCGAAGAGAGGCAGGAGCTTCAGCGTCTTCTCTTGCTTTGAAGCAGATGATAGTGAGGCTAAGAATACAGTTCGGATAATTCGGAAGAGAAGAGCCCGACTAGTGTCTCTTCTTTCGAACTCGTGCTGAAAGGTTCTTTCCAATTCGTCAAACTCTTTTCCTAGTTTTGATACGTCCTGGGTCTTTGGAAGGATCTCGGCGAGATGTCTCAACCACTCAGCAGTGCCAGGGTATTCAGCTCGTTCGAAGTACTTTGCCTTGTCAAGCAGTTCCGAGATTCGGGCATCATCATTAGGCCACAATCTGACCGGGGAGCCATCTTTGTCACCCTTGATACGGCTATCTCCACAGCGAAGTCAAGAGTCAGCGGGCCCCGTGAAGGTTCAGTTCAACATTGTATCGGGATCGTCATTACGGCCAAGCAGGCTGCACTCTTTGGCAATACCTCAGTCGCTGCGAGAGAAATCCTTCACCACTCCTTTGCCCTCGAACGAGAAGGGCACCAACAGTCCCGAAGGCACAATTTGATTCGGGTTCGGGAGCAGCTCCGCCAGCTCCATCTGCTTGTAGATCTCCGCCGCCTTTTTGAACACGGGCACCGCGTCGACCTGTCGATACTTGTCTCCCCTCAACATGACGAGCGGCTGAAGTCCCTCCCTCTTGGGAATCATCAGCAGGGCGTCGCCACGCGACATTCTGTCCGCCCTGATGAGTACCGCCTTCCCGAGCCGCGGCCCAATTCTGAGGACTATCACCGGCAGTACCTTGTTGACGACTCCCTTGAATGGTCTGAACTTCCGCAGGATTGCGACCATTCGGGTCATGTCGACAAAGCCAGTAGCTCTCACGCGGTCGCGGTTCTCGTCCCTGGTCACTTTGAATCGAGCAACCCCGAGAAGAGCCAGCGGCCGGAAAACGACCCATTCAACCACGGACGTCAGGCCGGAGAACAGTCGCAAGGCAACGTAGACTCGCCACCCCGAGACGCAGTAGTAGTCGGGTCTGATGTCCCTTACAGCCTCCTCTTCTACCGGCTCGGAACGCGCCTTCAGCCAGTTGACGGCGTCAGTGACTAGACGGTTCGGGTCTCTCGACCACTGTTTCCACTTCCTGCCCATCGATTCCTTGGTCAGGTGGACGTTGTAGATCTCGTCGGCCTCGGTGTCGAAGATCACGGTGACATGACGGGCTATCCCATCGGGAGAATTGGTCGGCGCGACATAGAATGCTGATTCTGTGCCACGCGTGGCGCCTCTCTGGATCCGGTAGCCGGTGTCGCCGATCCTGATTTTCGCTTCGAACTTGTCATTCTCGGTCAGGTTTAGAGCCCCCCTCTGGACCTAGTTCGAGTGCCAGGGTGGCTCGGACCTGACCTGCCGACTCGTCTACGACTCAGTCTTTTCGGCGTTGGCTGAGAGTACAGGTCAACCAGTCGTCCGAAGAGAATCGTCACGGACAAGAGTCCCCAGACGTAGTCCAACTCTTGATGGAGGACGAACGCCAACAGCATAGTGGCAATAGTGGGCAGGATTTCTTGTATTGCACGACGCTTGCGCGCCTTTGAGATCGCCCTAGGTAGCCGAGGTTCGCGAGGATCAATGCGATCGTGAACCATGCGCCGGCAGTCGCGTTGATCCATGTGACGATAGCGTCGAACAACAGCAACAACATGTAGACGAGGATGGTAACCATCGTGGGTCTGAATTTCTCGAACAAGGTCTTAGAGCTCATTGTTGGAACCATTCCGGCAACTCCACCAGCTGATCGTTGAGCTGATTCTTGAACGCTGAATCTATCTCGAATCTCCGTTTCACCTCATCTTGCCAATTGTTCGGGTCGAGGCCCGGGTCCGCCGCTGGGAACGGAAGCCTCGCTCGCCCCACCTGTATTGTCTCCCAGCCTGGCGTGGCATGAGGGTGCAAGTCGGGATTGGCAGGAACGACGCTACTGCTGCTGAGATGGCTCAGATTCCGTTTAAGAAACTCCATCTCACCATTGTTTACGTCAGGGTTCAGTCCGTACCAAGCGGGGTCCCGGACGCGTCGACGTCTGTGAAAATGCAATTGTTCGATAGACGCTTTGCGAGGGAGAGTTGCTTTCGGGTCGGCTGGAACGTACATTCTGACGTTGAAGTCATCGATGATCGGCGGGTCGGCGTTGGCGTCCGCGAACAGGCGATCAAGCTTGTGCTTTGGAGGTCCAATCACTCTTCCCGTCTCGCGGGCAAGCAGCACACCTGCTAGCTTCTCGCCTCCAGGTGTCAGCTGACAGACATCTGAACTCTTGATTCGTTCGATCTTAACCAAGCGCTGATCTTCGAGGTGTTGGAGGTGAGTCTCTAGGGTCCTGGGCTGGAACCGTTCCTCGTCGGACCCGCGATCTCGCAAGTCGTGTTTAGTCTGGCTTCCGTGCCCGTAGAGCCTGGACAGAAGCCGTCGACAGTGAAGATCCACTTCGCCGAGGTGATCCAAACCGGTCTAGAAGTACTTCTTCACTGTCGTATAAGGACTGTGAAACATGATTGAGCGATGCCTATGTTGTAGCGCGAGTGCCGGAAGAATTTCGTGAAGTTCTGAAACAACACGTAGCCCGTGGCGGTCGTTACATGTCTCTCAGCGACTTCGCTAGAGACGCACTGCGAGAGAAGTTTGATCGCGAAAAGATCGCTTCCAATCTGGAGAAGCGCAAGGTGACGGTTCAGTGACGGCGACTGAAAAAAATGTCAAGGGCGGGGAAGAGACCCGCCCCGGTGAGCATCACCAGTTTCCCGGCTTGCGACCAGGAGAGGAAGAGGCGAAGCTCGGCTGACAGTTACAGACTCCGCAGATAAAAGCCCAGCGGTAACTCTGCCGCCCGACACTGCGAAGTGTCTTCGACATTTTCGTGGGGACGACGATTTGGCTCACTTGTGCGATCGCAGACCTGACCACGGCGGACTTTGCCGTTGTGAAATCCACAGCATCGAGGAGTATCGCCATTGACACGGCAGCCGAGAACGTGTCCGTCGAATCATCACCTGATGGTTCTCAGCCGAGTCCAACACAGTGCGATCGACTGTCACTGCGGCTGTGCCTGGTGTGAGAAGGATCTCCGGAGGCCGATCCAGTGAAACATCAGCTCAGGAACTGTTTACACTGCGGAGCATCCTTTGTGCCCCCAACCTCTCGTCGAAAATACTGCCGGGACGCTTGTAGGGTCTACCACTTTCTGAAGCAGAAGCGTGCTAGACAGCGTTCCTTGAGGATGATTCGACCAAAAGGGCCACATTGCCCAGTGGTTGAAACTGTTCAGACTCGAAGGAACACCCCGGGAGCGTTGTAAACACGAAACGGAAAATGCCCCAGACCAAACAGCCGCCAGCGATCGAAGTCCATGATGTCTACATCGGGTTCCCGGCAATTGTCGTGACCAACTCGAACTCGTTGAGGGTCACGATCCCACGTCGCGCTGCCGACATGCATGATATCCAAGCCGGTGATCAGATCCAGATCAAAATCATCCGGATCTCCCGGACTGAGAGAAAACGGTTCGAGGATCAGGAGGATACTCGACGATAAGTGAGCCAGCACCGCGTCCGGGCGAACAGAACATTCCATGTCCACATTGTGACACTGACGTTGGCGACTTTCCTCTAGAAGATCGCGTGAAGCATCTGGCAAAGTGTCGGGGCAGATGGGTGCAGAAGGCCGACGGGTCCTGGTGCATAATCGGGGCAAAGTCGCTGCCAGCAATCCGTCACTGCCACTCATGCGGACAAGTCCACCAGGAGCCGTTGAACATGGACTGTCGACAGGGAACAATGACGGGAGCACAGCATTGAGCGAAACAAATCCTTCTCGTTCCAATGCTGAGATCGAGTTTGCGCTTCCGGCCGTCTCACCCGTCGAGGGTCTTAGCCCCCTGCTTGGATACATTGTTCGACTCTACCAGATAGCCTACGGGCTCGTCGGAGAGGATCGAAATGTTGCCCACGTTTTTCTCACGGCCGAGACTCGCCATTTACAGCGCAAGGATCGACGCCACATTCTCCCAAGCGGAGAGTGGGGTGTCGGCAAGTCAAAACTGTTGAAGACAGTGCTCAAGCCGGTTTGGAGTGACGTCGAGCTTCTCACGAGGTTGACCGGTCCGGGACTTGATCGAGAGACCGCGAGCTATGATGGGAAGATCCTGCTCCTCGAGCAAGTTGTGGGACGTGAACCTGTCGAACTTTCATTTCTGATGTCCGAGGGCGAGCTGGCGATCCGCAGTGCCGAGCGTGACGAGAAGACTGGCAAGATGGTTTCCAAGGTTAACCGTGTCAAAGGCCTACCAGTTGTCATGTCGACGCTGACAGGCGCCAACGTCGACTCACAATTTCTCAGCCGTGTATCTACTCTTGCAATCGACGAGAGTGACAAGCAGACTCAGAGGATCGTCAAGAAGAAACTGGAAGAGTGGGCCACGGTCAATAGACATGACCCAACACTAGCCGCGGGTCCTGTAACGAGCATTGACAGCAAGTGTCGTGACTTGGGGCCTAGAGTAGTCCAAGTCGTCGCGCCGTTTGCTACAAAGCTCAACGTCTTCCTACCGAGCGAGACCGGCCAGGAGGGCATACCGGCTCTAAAGTCAATGCGGCGAGGCATGGACAAGATCAGCAGCCTCGTCAACGCCATCGCCTTCGTCAAAGCCTCTCTCCATCTTAGACCCGTGATTCGCGTCAAGGTGGCCAAGGGAGTCGAGGACGACGTCTATGTGGTTGCACTGCCCGAGGATCTCGCTGACGCCGTCTATTGTTTGGGCGCCGAGCAGATCATCGAATCAGCAAGCTACTTCTTCGGACGGTCGAAAGAGATCTACAACTGGCTCAATGAGAGTAAGGAATCGAAGACCTCCAGAGAAGTGGCCGTGGGTCTAAAACTGAGCCAAAACCGGGCCCGCGAATATCTCAACACCCTAGTCGAATTGGGCCATGCCACGCGGAACAAAGTCTCCGGTACATTCTACTACGAAGCCATCGCCGGATCCGAACCCCAGGTCAAACTCGAGACAAGTTTCACCGACCAAGAGCTTCTCGAATGGTTCAGCAAGAACTTCCACCAAGAGGCCCGCCTCATCATTCCGGGTCCGAAGCCATCGCAGGAGGTGGTTGTGGTGGGGTCGCCATCTGAGCCGGAATCTGGCACGGACAAGCTAATCGTGCCCGAATCCTCTACGATTCAGCCCATCGTGCCCGCCCTGCCGCAAAACAGGGGCCCCCACCTACACGACGGAAGCGACGATGACCTTCCAACGGGGACAGTCGAAGCGAGAGACGAGCAACCGGAGGGGTCCTAATGCCACGTGGAAAGTTCAGCTCCGCGGATGAACTGAGGGAGCAGGTGCTTCAAAGGGCCCTGGAGATAATCCTCGCGATCATACCACTGACCGGTCGAGAAGAGAGGAAGCTGCTCGGCTGGAACGAGTACCACAATCCCGACGTCTGCCAGCTCTTTCTCCTGAACGAGCTAACCGAGCTGGAGACCTGGAAGTCGGATGGCTACGCAGTCAAGCCTCACCTCGGAGGTGACTTGAACGAGTAGTGAAGTATTGAGGTGTCCTGCAAGATGCGGCTTCACGATAACAGTGCCGCCGGATGATGCCCTCGCAAGAGCCGAGGCGGTCGACCGCTACAATCGACACCTGGTGGAGCATCTGATGGTTCACAGAGCGCCAGCGGTCGAGGTTGGCAGGAAGATGCCAGGGATCCCGGGCCGTAGAACACGTTGATTTTGGCGACCAAGGTGTCACCTGCCCGGGCGGCCTCCCCAGCACTAGCAACAGTGAGGAGACGTCGGCAATAAAAGCCAACCTCCGCCCCACCCTCGCTGACCGTTTTCATTTAAAATCCATCGAAAAGTGTATGTTTTGATACAGTTGAACACTGTTAAATCGGCCGCTAGATTTGAAGCATCCTCAGAAAGGAGTGATGTGGTGAATGGGAGGAGACGCCAAGCTTCTGAAGCAGGCGTATGTGCCTGCGCGGCTTGCCATGAAGTACCATCCCTACTATCACGGAAAAATAGAGATCGCCGCTAAGGTTCCTGTCAACTCCTACGATGATTTTGCGATATGGTACACCCCAGGTGTCGCGGATCCTTGCAAGGAGATTCAGCGGAATCCTGAGCGGGTTTTCGATTATACGAACAAATCGAACAGTGTCGCGATCGTTACGGATGGTACCCGTGTTCTCGGACTCGGCGATATCGGCCCGGAGGCGGGTCTGCCCGTTATGGAGGGAAAGAGTCTACTGTTCAAGTATCTTGGGGGCGTCGACGCGTTTCCGATCTGTCTGGGGACGAAGGATCCTCGAGAGATCGAGAGTGCCGTGCGCTGGTTGCAACCTTCTTTTGGCGGCGTAAACCTAGAAGACATTTCGCAGCCGAAATGTTTCGACATTCTCGATTCATTGAGAGCTGATCTCGGGATCCCGGTCTGGCACGACGATCAGCAAGGGACGGGGACGGTTGTGTGTGCCGGTCTCATTAATGCGTTGAAGATTGTGGGAAGGAAGAGACGAGATGCTACTGTCTGTATGCTGGGTGCTGGTGCCGCGAACATTGCTGTTGCCCGGATAATAATCGAGGCCGGAATATCTCCGGGCAATATCATTATGGTCGACAGTAAAGGAATATTGAATCGTCAGCGGACGGATCTGGATGAGAAGTTCAAGGCGAAGTGGGACATGGCAGTCAAAACCAACAAGGAGGATCGGATGGGAGGCCTGGCTGAGGCGATCAAGGGCGCTGATGCGCTGCTCGCAATGTCGAGCCCGGGGCCCGATATCATTCCGAGTAGTCTCATCGGGACCATGAATGAGGACGCGATCGTGTTTGCATGCGCGAATCCCATTCCTGAGATCTGGCCGTGGAAGGCGAAAGAGGCTGGGGCCCGAATCGTTGCAACTGGCCGTTCGGACTTTCCCAACCAGGTGAATAACTCGATAGGATTCCCGGCCATATTTCGGGGCACTCTAGATGTGAGGGCTAGAATGATCAGCGATGAGATGTGTATAGCCGCCGCGGAGGAGATCGCAAGGGTTGCTGAGGAAGGAGGGCTGGATGAGGAAAGAATCATTCCAAGCATGAGTGAGTGGGAATTGTTTCCGCGAGAAGCGGCCGCGGTCGGAGTAGAGGCAGTCAAGCAAGGACTTGCAAGAGTCAAGCTGTCAAGGAAGGCGCTGGAAGATAAAGCAACTGCAATGATCACTCGCGCGCGAAAGTCGACGGAACTAATGATGCGGAGAGGCCTCATCAAAGGCTTCCCAGATAGGCGTCCGAGGAGGAGTGTCAAACGAGTAGTCCAAAGATAGCTGTAATCGGCGGAACCGGCGACGAGGGCTATGGCCTAGCACTGCGGTGGGCGAAGCATGGTTTTGAGGTGATCGTTGGCTCAAGGGATCCAGAGAAAGCTAAGGCGGCTGCGACAAAGATCCAAAACATTGTAGGCAAGGACTCTCGAGTCTCTGGTCTCGTCAACACGGAAGCTGCTAGCCGCACGGATGTTGTAGTGGTCACCATTCCTTTCACGGCGCTTATCGATACCATCAAGTCAATCAAGCCATCTTTGAGGCCAGGACAGATTGTGGTTAACGTCACGGTTCCTCTGGAGACAGCCGTTGGCGGCTCCGCTACCAGGACCGTTGAGGTGTGGGACGGATCGGCAGGTGAGCTTGCAGCCAGACTTTTGCCTAAAGAGGTGAGGCTGGTTTCTGCTTTCAACAATGTCAGTGCGGAGATGCTCAACGATCTGACGAAGAACGTGGACTGCGACGTGTTAATCTGTGGAGGCGATGCTGATGCAAAGAAGGTGGTCATGGATCTCGCAAAGGCGATTCCTGGAGCCCGGGGGATAGATGCTGGCCCGATCGAAAACTCGCGGACTGTGGAACGGTTGACTGCGTTGCTTGTCTCGCTGAACATTCGACACGGCGTCAATAGTGCGGGATTGAGGATTACTGGCGTGCAGCCTAAGAACTGAGCGTTCTGTGGTCTAGGTGCAAGTTGGAATCGTCGGTAAGCCGAATGCTGGGAAGAGCACTTTTTTCAGCGCTGCCACACTGACGATCGTTCCGATAGCGAACTATCCGTTCACTACGATCAAGCCGAACCGAGGAATGTCCTACCTTCGAACACCCTGCGTCCATAAAGAGTTGGGGGTTGTGGATCAGCCGAAGAACTCGCGCTGTATTGATGGCGAGCGTTTCATTCCAGTTGAATTGATTGATTGTCCGGGTCTGGTTCCGGGCGCTTCTACGGGTCGGGGTCTTGGCAACCAGTTTCTTGATGATTTGAGGAAAGCGGACGCTCTGGTTCATGTTGTGGATGCGTCGGGGACGACTGATTCTGAGGGCAAGCCTACCGAGGCGGGTCAACATGATCCGATGATAGATGTGGGATGGCTTGAAAAGGAGCTTGAGGCGTGGATGTTTCAGGTGCTACACAAGGACTGGGATAAGACATCGCGTAGGCCCAACCTGACGCCTGACGAGATTGCTACTGCGATTGCTGACCGGATGAGCGGGCTCGGCCTGAAAAAATTCCAGGTGGAAGAATCTCTAAGACTAGCGAGTCTACGAGAGAGGCCCGCGCAGTGGTCCAAGGACGATTTGATGAGGCTGGTTGGCTATCTGAGGAAGCTGGCTAAGCCTATGCTGCTGGCCGCGAACAAGATCGATCTTCCATCTTCGAAAGGGAACATGAAGAGACTGGGAGAAGGTGGGAGGCTGACCGTACCGGTTTCGGCGGAAGCTGAGCTGGCCTTGAGGCGTGCGGCGGAGAAGGGCTTGATCAGCTACAAGCCGGGAGATCACGACTTTGTACCGAATGAGGCTGGGAAGTTGACTCCTGAGCAGAAGGCGGCTCTAGAGATGATCCGGAAACAGGTTCTAAGTCCAGAAGGCGTGACCGGGGTCCAAGAGTGTATTAACTCTGCTTTCTTCAAGCTGTTGAATATGATTGTGGTTTACCCGGTAGCGGATCCGGAGAGGCTGACCGATCACTCGGGCAATATACTGCCGGACGCGCTGCTGGTCCAGAAGGGTTCGACATTGAAAGATCTCGCGATGAAGATTCACACCGACCTCGGCGAACACTTGTTGTATGGGATTAATGCACGGAATAAAATGCGGCTGGGAGAATCCTACGTGCTGAACAACGGCGATGTCGTAAGCATCGTCAGCACAACGTAGCCTGGATGAGTCTAGAGAAAGCATTCCTTACAACAGTACGGTCTTGTGTCATAGGATTTTTCTTGTTTTTGATCAATCCAAGAGCGATTCCTTATGCCGGTGGGGCCTTTTCATGCGTACTATGCGGGATAACGAACGCGATATCGGGCCCCTTCCCAGACTTTCAGTGGGGGTTTATTCTGGGCGATTCTTATGGATCACTATGTCTTTTCTACTCTCAAAAGTCGGTTTACTCATTAACCACCTGCGCGGGACCCGAGTCTGTGGATAAACCGGTTCACTGAACGCGCAGTCTGGACAGCCCGTGCACATACCAGACGCGGCTGTCTTCTTGCCCTTCTTCTACAGTCTTCGTAGACAGAACCCTGTCCCCACTATGACCAGTCCAGTAGGTCAACGCTTCTTCCAGTTCCTCCTTCGGAAGATCAGGTAATCCCGAAGTGATGTCCTCGAACGATAGTTCCGCGCTGGGATTCAAATACGGATCGTCGAAGCGACTGGAGAAGAGTTCTACAATTCGTTCTATTGGCACTGCTCTCTCGATCGCAGGCTTGTGATGATGACTAGTCTTCGAATGCTTGCCCATTTGTCAGTCAAATCTGATAGAAAGGGGTAGAGCCGCCTGCTTGAATATGTTGGTGTCGGTACTCGTCTTTTCTCCGAGGAGTTTCGACGAGCCTCTGCTGTCAATGTTCTCAAGGCAGGCTTGAACATAGACCGCGACGCAGGATACTATCTGGTGGCGTGAGAGCGACTGAAAAAATCGGGCTGAGAGTCCTTACGGGTTATGCCTTGTATCTTCCTTTGGACGCGACGTCCTTTTCCACATTCGCGCCAGGACCGAGCCAACTCCCGGGTCCAATCTTAACCCCTGGGAAAATTGATACATTGATGCCTGTCCTAACCTCGTCTCCAAGAATCGCGCCAAGCTTCCCCCGACCACTACTTACTAGTGCACCTCTAACCCTTGACTTTACCACTGCTTCATCGAATCTGAGGTTAGCCGTGATCGTTCCGGCCCCCAGCGAACAATTCTCACCGATGATGCTATCTCCAATGTAGGAGAGGTGTGGAATCTTGGCCTGGGCCATGACGATGCTGTTCTTCACTTCGCACCCGGCCCCTACTTTCACATCCTCGCCTAGTGACGAAAATGGTCTCAAGTACGCGTTTGGACCTATCTCACAGTCTCTTCCAATGTGGACAGGTCCCTCCAGTCTCGATCCAGCTTTGATCACTGAACCCTCTTCCACTACAGCAGGGCCCTCAATCCGAGCTCCGTCTTCGACCCTCCCCCGTATCAGTCTGGTCTTTTCAGACATTACCGCGCGCTGATTGGCCTCAAGCAGGTCCCAAGGATAGCTTATGCCCAACCAGTCTTCTTCGCCCAAGACGTGGCTGTTCACGGTCTCTTTCTGGTCGATCAGTATCTTTAGCGAGTCTGTGAGTTCGAACTCTCCCCGCTTCGACCGAGTGGTTTTCTTGACCGACTGGAATACAGATCTGGTCATCAGGTAGAGTCCCGCGTTTACGAGTCCTGGCTCCTTTCGCAGAATTTTTTCCCGGATCCGCGTTACTCTACCGTTGTTGGCTTCTACAAGGCCGAACTGGGAGGCGTCGTTTACCTTCGATGTGGCCATGGTGATACCTTGATTTTGGTCTGCTTCAGCTAGAAAATTCTTCACCGCCTGCTTCTCATAATAATCGTCTCCATACACGACGACAAAGCGGTCCTCGCCCACGAGTACCGACCCGGCTGTAGCGACTGCGTCTGCAGTCCCTCTAGGCTTTTTCTGTTTCACGTATTCTATGTGGCACTTCAACGAGCTTCCATCGCCAAACCGCTCTCGGACGGCGTCACCCTTGTAACTGATCACCAGAACAATCTCTCGTGTTCCGGCGTCGACGAGAGCCTCCAAGGTGTTTTGTACGATCGGCTTGTTAGCGATAGGAAGCAGCGGTTTGGGCCGGGTCTCAGTAAGCGGCCAGAGTCTTTCTCCTTTGCCCGCCGCCAATACGACGGCTTTCAAATCAGACCCGTCCCTTGAAGACCCGGTTTATCAAGATAAGAGCTTCTTTCACGATTCGGCTCGCCTCAGACGGCTTCTTTGACTCGGCAGTTATTCGCAACACGGGTTCGGTCCCACTTTCTCTGACGAGAACCCAAGAATCTTCAGAGCTTACTCTCAGCCCAAATCTCGAATCCGTGGAAGGATCCCCTCCTATGATCGATTCAAGTCCTTCAGAAAGCGACTTTCCATCAATCTTTCCAAAATCAGTTGAGAGAACGACGCTTTTTCTCACCATCTGATATTCCGGAATGGCTTTGACCGCTTGAGAAACAGTCAGACCATGCTGTTCGAGCCTTTGAAGATAGAGGAGTCCTGAGAGAAGACCGTCAGGGCACGGATGAAAGTCCCGGTGAATCCACGCACCCGACGGTTCACCTGCAAACGACGCGCTCTCTCTCTTCATTTCCGCTAGTAGCTTCGCATCACCGACGGGTCCCCGAACCAGTTTTGCACCGTAGGGTTCTACGGATTGATCTACGACCATCGACGCGTCCACTGGAACTAGAAATGGACCTTTCGATTCTCTTGCAAGAAACGCTAGGTAGGAGCCCAGAATTCTGTCTTGGAGAGGACACGAGCCTTTCTCGTCCACAACAACAAATCTATCGCCGTCGCCGTCGAACCCGATACCGATGTCTGCCTTCGACTCGCGCACAATTCTAGAAAGTGTTGCGAGGCTTTCTCTTGTGGGCTCAGACCCTCGACCTGTGAACTTTCCGTCAGGATGCGAGTTTATCGCAGTCGCCTTTCCTACTACGGCCTCGTAGATTTCTGGTGCTAGCCGACACGTCGCGCCGTTGCCCGTGTCCAAGATCACTCGCCACTGCTTCTTCAGTGATATTGACTTCAGTTGTTGCACATACTCGTCGGGCTCAGCTGCACCGACAGCGCCGATTTTGCCAGTTAGTTGCCCCTTGGGGGCCCCCTGACTCTGCGTGAGAATGCTTGAGTCTTCTAGAGACTCACCCTTCGAGTTGAAGATCTTGAATCCGTTGTATTCGGGAGGATTATGACTGGCGGTAATCATGACACCCCCGTTCATTCCCTCGTGTCCGCTCTGAAATGCGAGGGCCGGAGTCGGAATCAGGCCATAGTCAGTCACATTCGTTACGAACTGCAAGGCGGATGAGAGAAACGCGGCTCTCAAGACAGGCCCCGATTCTCTCGGATCCCGTCCTAGAGCGAGCTTTGGACCTAGAACGTTGCGGAGAGTTCTTCCCAGTTCGAAAGCGGTTTCGGGCTTAATGGTGACGCCATACTTGCCTCGGATGCCTGAGCTTCCGAACTGCAGTGTCAAACCGTTGTACTATTCAGACACTGCTTCTGGAACGGGTGCGGGAATTTCCTCTTCGGCTACAGCTGTCGGCTTTACTGGTTCACCGAGGGTGAGAGGCATTGAGAGCAGCTTGGACTTTCTGACGCCTACGTGTCTTAGTGGGCATACTTTCTTGGCCTCATTGTAGACATCGGATCCCATTTTTCCAAGGACCATTTCGTGGCACATCTGAGAATAAGTGAGCTTCGATGCTTTCTCCGAGACTATCTTTCCCATGACCTGTCTGATTCCGTGCTCCTGCGAGCCATTGATTCGTCCGTGGCTGAATGCGACTATGTAGACTCTGGTCAGGTACTTGTCTATCGTGCTAGCTGTGAATATTCCATCGATTCGCGTGCTCCCTCTTCGCACCAGACTTCTTAGATAGTCGGTGGAATATTCGTGGCTCTTCAGAATTGTATCGGCTCGATCTCCCTCAATGGACGTTACGAGGAAGTACAGTTTGGTTGACTGGTGAGAGAAATCGTTCGTAATTTCGTAGAGGGTGGTTTCAACGACCCTACCGATTAGTTTCTTGGGGTCCTCGCATGGGATGTTTGCTACGTTCTGTTCGCCGAAGTAGGAGGGTGTGAAAACGGAGTACCACTCTTTGGCTCGCCATTTGTCTCGGACCTTCTTTGTGGCTTTCGACATGTGATCTAGCTTGCCTTGTTTTTCTTGACTATTCCCAGCGTAGCATTCGCGGCTTGAACGCAGCTGAGGAGGTCGTCCAAGGTGGATATGAAGGTTTCAATTCTGCCGGTGAAATCGATTTGGAATGATGCGTTTGTTGGCGTGGCCCGGGACGTAATCGTGAGACCTTTCATCTCGGAATTGTCTGGTTCAACGCATTGTATGATCGACTTTGCCATGAGGCGGCTGGATGACCGGATACGGAGTTGTGCCTCTATCAACTCAGCAGACCATCAATAGAAGCTTCGAGTTCTGTTAGGAGAGGTTGGATGTTACTCTGTGGGACTGTGGCTCCTGCGGCAATGGCGTGTCCTCCTCCCACTCCACCGTGCTTCGGTGCGAGCGACTGGAGGATCTTGCCCAGGTTTACTCCCTTCTGGACGAGTCGTTCCGTGGCTCTTGTGGAAACCTTCGCGTCGGAGGAGCTGGTTACGGTGGTGACGATGGTGACCGTGTCTCCGAAAAGGTTTGAAGAAGAGACAAGAGATGAGACGGCTCCCGTCATATTTTCGTCGATCACGCCCTTTCCGTTCACCACTACTATGTGTCGTCCTCTTCTCGTCGCGCCTGGGGATGTGGCTACCCAGTTCATGTACTTCGACAAGGTTGCTTTGTATTCAACGTAGACATCTTGGGCGGCCTTGTATGACTCGCCGCGGTCTCCGACTCCGATCGCGATGCCTAAGCCGGCTCTGTCCATTCGTCCGCAGGAGTTCAATAGAGTTGCGAATTCTCGACCATCACGCAATGGTGTGCCGGGGTCTTCTCTTAGAAGAGTGTAGACGGAGCCAACTAGGTTCAGCACAGTCTCTCCTTTGAGGTTGAGCGAGACCATGTGGGCGATAATCTTCTCGACTATTCTCTGCTTCTCTTCAAGAGACAGATCTGCGATCGTCCTCCACCTGTCTTCCGTTTTGGTAGATACTCCTGCAGCGTCGAGTAGTGCGAGGCATCGATCCTCTTCGCCACTCAATCCCGGTATGAAGGGATCGGTTGTTGATGCGATCGCTCTATGAATTGGTCTGGTTTGTCTTCCGAAGAATATGAGGTCCTGTTTCACTTCGAGAAGGTTGGAATCGACCGCGTCCTTCAGAATCTCAGAGTTCAGGCCCTTGAATCCGCGTTTTTCTCCCTTGTCTTGCTGATCTCCTAAAGCGCCTACGATTGCCATCGTTGACAGATCGACATTTCTAGAATCCAAGGCTTTGGCGAGGAGATAAGTTGTGCCGGCTCCGCTGATTTCTTCCGAGCCGTTGAATCCCATTACGTGTGTGTTGAAGTGGTGAACGCCTGCAGGGTCGCCTAGGGGCTGGTGATGGTCTGCTATGACAATCTCTCTTGTTCTCAGAATCTTTCGGATAATATCCAGGTAACCGCTTCCAATGTCGCTAAAGATCACGAGGCCGGACTCGACTTGTTCCAGGTCCTCAAGGATTTTTTGGTCAATTCGGTCTATGACTCTTAGAGTGGTGATGGCTGAGAGCCGATTGAGCGCGCTGAGCATGATGCTGCCTGCGCTGAGGCCGTCGGCGTCGAAGTGAGTTGCTATTAGGACTGAGTCTTCTTTTGCCTTCTCTTTTATCAGAGAAGCTGTCTGGGTTGCTTGGACGCGTAGGGCGAGGTGCTTGTCGTCCTCGCTACTTGAGCGAGGCTGCAACAGGCTTGTATTGCCACTCCTTCGGAAGTTTACCCATGGTCCGATAGTAAGCTGATAGCCTGTGAATCTTCGACTCTATCAAAGCGAGGTCGCGTTTGTTGGGATAGTCTTTCCTGTTCTTCTGAAGATGTCTTGCTGCACTCGCGGCTTTCTTCACTAAGTTGTCCAGGTCCTCTGGGACCCCTGGTCGAACGTCTTTTGGAATCAGAGTCACAAGCCTCTTGTTAAGGACCTGTGAGACTAGCGGAACCCCATACCGGTCCCGTAATATCTGACCGATTATGCTGGGTAGATTTCCTTCCTTCGACAGCTTCTGAACTAGAGCTTCAATCTCCTCGGGTTCATACTTGAACCAAGCGGGTGGCCGCCTGCTAACGGGCCGCGTGGACCCTGAACTGCCCCTCTTCCCTGAATACAGTCTTGCCATGAAATCTGAACCGTTTCCTTCGCGTCTGCCGCCTCCTCTTTTATTTAAGTCGCTAGACGGATCGACTTTGCGATAAGCCCGAATCTCGCTCTAGGCGAAATCGCAGGAATATCAAAAGAGTCGAGCGCCACTCGCAATTGTCTGTCGATAGTTGCTATCGCAGTAGGGGTTTTCTCACTCAGAGCGAACTGCACGAGAGAGGCGTCAACATCAGTTGGGCCCGGTCTATGCTCAACGATAGAAAAGTTGCCTTTGGCTAGATAGGCAAGAGCCGCATTCGCCCACGTTCGAACGTTGCCCGATCCTCGGGCAAGTCGCTCAAGTTCGAGTACAACCAGATCGAGGACAACTGTTCTAGTACCGCCGGGAATGGCGGTCTTGATCTCCTCTTCGAGGTCCCGATGTTGTCTAAGCATCGAGATGATGAAGTTCGTGTCTAGAACTATCTGCGTGTAGGCTTTACTGCTCAGCGGAGGGTCCCGAACCCGATCAATCTCCAACTCTCGCCGATTCGACGGCTGAGCGCAACCTTCGAACCGACGTCTGCGCAGATCGGTTTCTTCAGTAAAACATCAGCAATGTCCTCCCGCGCGGAAACCACTACACCGGATGTCACGGCGGTTCCGGCGTTTAGGACCAGTGGCTCATTTGACTTTATCTTCTGAACGGCTACGAGTTGTTCTGTACCTACGGCTCTTTCGAACAGGTCTATATCTAGAGTGACTTTCTCGCGTGTTTCCGGCAGCGTTCCTGCTCGACCGACAACGTTTCCGACCAGCCCGTCGGACTTTGTTACAGATGGATCGAGATCTGTTCCGACTGCTATGAGCCCTCCGGGTGTGGCTTGTCTTACGTCGCCGTCACCTGCTTGTAGTCCTTCTACTGTCGCAATGAGTGATTCGTAGACGACCTTGCCTGATGACTCGGTCTTTATTCCTGGTCTTATCTCGACATCGTCGCCCTTTTTGAAGACTCCTTGAACTATGGAACCACCCACTACTCCTCCAACAAGCTCTTCCACTCCAGTCCCGGGCTTGTTTACGTCAAACGAACGGAGAACCGACATTCTAGAATAGACTGACTGGTCTCTCTTGGGAGTAGGAATCTTCTCCTGGATTGCCCAAATCAGGGCGTCCATGTTGAGCTTGTGCTGGGCGGAGACCGGGATCACGGGCACGTTCTCGGCCGGGGTACCCTTGGTGAAGGCTCTGATCTCGTCATAGTTTGCCTTTGCTCTCGCTCTGTCTACGACGTCAATCTTGTTCTGGACCAAGATCATGTTGCGGAGCCCGATCATCTGCGCAGCGAGCATGTGCTCCCGATCCTGCGCCTGAGGAGTCTTCACATTGGCCGAGACGACGAAGAGCGAGCCGTCCATTATTGCGGCACCGGAAAGCATTGTCACCATCAGACTATGGTGGCCTGGGCAGTCGACGAAGCTTACGGATCGCAGAAATTTGGTTGGACCGTGACCGTTGGGGCATACTTTACTCGTTGAATAGTTGGCGGGTGGTTCGCAGGTTGGACATTCATAGAATGAGGCGTCGGCATATCCTATTCGGATTGTGATTCCGCGGCGAAGTTCTTCAGAGTGTCTAGCAGTCCAGACCCCGGTGAGGGCTTGGACAATGGTGCTCTTCCCATTGTCAACGTGGCCTAGGGTGCCAATGTTGATCTCGGGTTGAATCTGCAGACACTTCCCTTAGAGACAGCGTATCCCTTAAGGCAAGTTTTAACCTTTTGAGATACTCGTAGGATCTCGTATACGATCTGCGATGATGTGCCTAGGAATAGAGTCAACAGCCCACACCTTTGGCGCGAGCATAGTTAACGATGGCCGAATCATCACAAACGTCAACAGAACATATCGGCCTCCCCCAGGCATCGGTATACATCCCAGAAAAGCTTCCGAACACCATGTTACAGTATCCGAGGATGTTGTGGCCAAGGCGATCAAATCCCCCAACGGTCACCAATTCCATCCCGACATTATTGCCTACGCCGCCGGACCCGGACTGGGTCCATGCCTGCGCATTGGCGCAACTGTGGCTCGGGCTCTCGCATCATTTCTAGACAGACCCTTGGTCCCAGTCCATCATGGAGTGGCTCACCTAGACATCGCAATGTCGCTGGGAAAAGCTCGTGATCCACTCGCGGTCTTGATTTCCGGGGGTCACACAGCTATGCTGGTGCATCTGAACAATAGGTGGAGAGTGTATGGTGAGACCCAGGACATTACTCTTGGCAATGTTCTCGACATGTTCGGTCGTGAGGCCAAGCTTCCTCCCCCTGGTGGGAGATCAGTAGAAGACCTTGCAAAGAGGGGACATCGATTGCTGGATCTTCCGTATACCGTGAAAGGAAACGACGTAGCCTATTCAGGACTGCTGACTGCGGCGGTCAACATGTTCCACAAGGGAGCAGGGGTTGAAGATGTCTGTTTCTCACTTCAAGAGATCGCCTTCTCTATGCTTTCTGAGGCGGTGGAAAGGAGTCTAGTGCAGACGAGGCGCGACGAGGTTGTTGTCGCTGGAGGAGTTGCTGCTAACTCGCGGTTGAGGGAAATGCTAGAGTCCGTCGCGAAAGACCACGATGCTTCCTTCTACCAAGTCCCGGTCGAGTATTCGGGTGATTGTGGAGCGCAAATTGCATGCTCTGGTAGCCTCGCGTTCAAGCATGGTGCGAAAGTTTCGAACGCTGACAGCTACGTGATACCGCGATGGCGTATGGACGAGGTCGATGTACCATGGGTGCCTCGAAACTAGAAATGGAACCGTTTCACAGAGGAGCGGAAGCGAACCTGTTCCTTTCTACAATCGACTCGTGGAAAGTAGTAGTCAAACAGAGGATAAGCAAGGCCTATCGAAATGCGTCATTGGATGATAAGATCAGAAGGGAACGGACTCTCTCCGAAGTGAGCACCATGCATGATGCTAAAGCCGCGGGAGTCAAAGCGCCCAGCATTACTGGAGTCGAGGCTGAGACGGACACGTTCTCGATGACATTCGTAGACGGGACTATAGCAAGGGACTGTCTGGACGGGATGAGTCCACGAGAAGCGACTACACTTTTTGAAAAACTGGGAGCCATGATCGGACTCCTACACTCCGGGGGAATCGTTCATGGAGATTTGACCACGTCGAACATTATGGTTACTCTCGAGAGAGATCCGTTTCTGGTCGACTTTGGAATGGCTCGACGTTCGTCTGATCCAGAGGACCGAGGAGTCGATCTTCACCTGCTTCAACTGTCAATCGTGACGAGCCATCTGAAAGACGCATCGCCGCTCGTTAAGGCGCTCGCGACCGGATATTCGAAGACCGCAGGAAGAGCGATTCACGAATCTAGCTGGGCGAAGGCGCGTGAGATTTCCAGAAGGGGGCGCTATTTTGCCATCCGGTAAGAACCCTATCTGGTTTCTAACCCAAAACACCAACAAGTTTCGAGAGGCGAGCTCGATTCTCGTACCCTTCAACGTGAGACTTCGACGCTTGAATCGTGCCAAAGTAGAGCTTCAAGATCCTAGTCCCGAAAGCATTGCCAGATTCGCACTCGTCTCTGCTTTAAAGAATCAGACGAGGCCGATCCTTGTCGAGGATTCTGGATTATTCATTGAATCACTTCACGGGTTTCCGGGTCCCTACTCATCATTTGTCTATGACACAATTGGCTTGGAAGGCATCCTAGACGTTCTGCGCCGCGAGAGGACGCGGAAAGCATATTTTCAGTCGACCGTGGCTTTCGGGTCCCAATCAATCAAGCCCCGTCTATTCACGGGAATAGTCACAGGGAGAATCTCGAAGACAATCGTTGGGAAGACGGGTTTTGGGTACGATCCGATCTTCATCCCAGATGGGTCCACGAAAACCTTCGGAGAGACGAGCCTGTCGTTCAAGAACGTGAAATCACACAGAGCAAGGGCGTTTCAACGGTTTGCAAGATGGTTTGTGACCAGTTCAGCGAGATAGGCTCCAATTCGGGCGGTAAGAGAGTACTAAAATAACGCGTCGGGGACTACATCGACAATGTTTCGCATAGTGACCGTCGAGGACGTTGTCCGGATTCCTCCACAGAAGTTTGGAGAGCCCATTGACGACGTTGCGAAGGAACAGATCAAACTGAAGTATGAGAACTACGTAGACGAGGAACTCGGATATGTTATCCTAGTCACCGGCGTTGATGTAGAGGGTACTGGAAAGATTCTTCCAGGCGACGGTTCCACCCATCACAAAGCAGTCTTCAACCTACTCACCTTTTTCCCAGAACTCCACGAAGTAGTAGAGGGAGAAATTGTTGAAGTTACGGACTTTGGAGCTTTCGTCAGAATCGGCCCCGAAGACGCTCTACTCCACGTTTCGCAGATCATGGACGACTTCATCACCTATGATGAGAAGCATGGAGTCCTGGCAGGACGTGAGAGTCATAGAAACCTCGGAAAGGGGAACCTCGTTAGGGGTCGAATAATAGCTGTCAGTTTCCCACGTGGGGGCTCGGGAGGAAAGATCGGAATAACACTACGGCAGCCCTTCCTCGGAAGACTGGAATGGATGCAAGAGGACTTGAAAGTGAAACCGTCGAAGGGGGAGCACAAGGTTGAGCGATAAAGCCTGCAAGAACTGCCGGATGATAAGCGCGGGTCCAATCTGCCCCAACTGTAAACAGACCAATCTTAGCGATGATTGGACAGGTCTGGTCGTGGTTATCGATCCTGTTACGTCTGAGGTCGCACGGCTGATGGGAATTAAGGTCGCGGGCCGATTCGCTGTAAGAGTGCGATAGGCGCGACTAAGTTCGACAACGTGCTATTTTGCGGCGTAGTCAGTAAAGCTGCACGAGCCGCAGACCCATCTCACCACTCCAGCTGCATGGTGTGCCATTACTGAGCCACAACGAGGACACTTACGGTTCTTCAGCTTGGCTGCGGCTCCCGACACGTCGTAAAGTTCTATCCTCATCTTGAGTTTCTTCGGCTTCGCTTTCTGTTGCTGCGGAGCGGCCTGAGGTTTCTGCTGTTGTGCGGCCTGAGACATGGGAGACGTGCCAGTTCCATACCGCGTATTTAGTGTTGCTTCCGGCTCTAAGAGACTTTATTAAAAGCCGTAGGCTCCCGTTGCATTCCAGCCGATGAGAGTGAGGCTAGATGGCTCAAAAATCTGTGTATGTGAAGTTCCAGGTTCCTAAGGACGCAGTAGACAAGACCTACCAATTATTGCAGGTCGCAAAAGACACTGGCAAACTAAGAAAAGGTACGAACGAATCAACGAAAGCGATCGAGCGCGGGATCGCAAAACTAGTTGTAATTGCGGAAGACGTTGAGCCGCCCCAGGTTGTTGCTCATCTTCCAATCCTCTGCGAGGAAAGGAAGATTGCGTATCTCTACGTGCCGAGCAAGCTTGAACTTGCCAAGTCAGCAGGACTTGACGTGGGATCTGCAGCCATATCAGTTGTCGAGCCAGGTGATGGAGCCCAGTCCCTGAAAGAAGTTCAAAAAATTATTGAGACCGTCAGAAAGACCGGTGCGGCGAAGTGAGTGGTAGAGGTCGGGACAGCTCAGACGACCAACTGATACCCGCTGAAGTAACTCAAGTTATTGGCCGGACTGGAGTCACCGGCGAAGTCATTCAAGTCAGGGTCCGAGTTCTAGAAGGAAGAGACAAGGGCAGAATTATCACGCGGAACATTAAGGGGCCGATCCGTCTGAACGACGTTTTGATGTTGCGCGAGACTGAGCGGGAAGCGAAGAAGATCAGGTAGGGAGTCGACTGATACGCCAAGAACCTTCAAATGTTCTTTCTGCGGAAAGAACTTTTCAAACTCGACCGGACTAATGCACGTCAAGAACGACGGTACAATCATGTACTTTTGTTCCAGACGATGCCGAGTGAGCAACCTATCGTTTGACCGGGATTCTAGAAAGCTAAAGTGGACAGCGTACTACGGCAAGAGAGAGAAGGGACGCTGACCGACTCCAACCAGAAAACATTCGCATTCCTCAAACCCGACACTGTGAAAAACCGCCTCATAGGCGAGGTCATATCCAGGCTAGAGTCGAAAGGTTTCCTCTTCAAACAACTTCGACTACACCAGA
>JAJPJY010000014.1 GCA_021323995.1 bacterium
TATGTAATCGGACGCTTTCGCGTAGAGGTTCATGCTTTCGACGCGGAGGTCCTTCATGTCCTTGTAGAACATCTGAGCGTAGCGTGAGGAGAGTTTGAGCGGGTCCTCACCAGTCTCCTTTGATCGGTTGATGATCCTATCGTCGATATCCGTGATATTGATGATGAAGAAAACACTGAGTCCTTTCTTGCGGAGATAACGGGCCATGGTGTCGTAAGCGACGTATGTCTTGGCGTGGCCGATATGGCTGACATCGTAGACAGTAGGTCCGCAGACAAACATGTTTACGCGTCCCGAACGAATAGGCTCGAATTGATCTAATTGTCGAGTCAGAGTATTGTAGACTCGGAGCTTTGACTCGCTGGGACCTATCATCGTAAATTCCGTTTGTTTGTTCAGTTAATTGTACTTGCTGCTTCTGGAAGGTATCGCTTTACGTTTGTTAGTCTTGTTCGACTGGGGTCTTCGGTTTCTCCATCTTCGCCTGTATCATGGTCCAAGCCTTGGTCAGCATCTCCTTCTCATTAGGATATGAGAGCTGTTCTAGTGCTTGGTCGTAGGGTTTCCATTCCATGAAATCGTGTTCCGTGCCTACTTTCGCGTCAGCTTGATCTGTCTCGAAGAGGAAAAAGTGGACCGTCTTGTCGAATATCTTTGCCCTGTACCCGAACTGGTATTTGATGTGGCCCAGTTTGCCCCGAAGCTTTACTCTGCTTACACCGGTTTCTTCTCTAACCTCTCTCATTGCGGTAGTAATCTCATCCTCGTCCTCCTCGATCAAACCTTTCGGGAGGCATCGGACTCCCCTCTTGTTATCTCCCAGGAGCAAGAAGAGTGCGGTGCCGTTCTCCCAACGATAGACTACTCCTCCGGATGAAACGACCTTGGTCCTGGGTCTCGGCTGCATCCCCGTCCAATCGGCCATACCTAGAGTATGTCCTCCACTATCATAATTCGATATCTTTCGCGAGAGGAGTTAGATTCTCTGAGGGCGAGCCTACAACAACAATGTCCTCGATTCTCACCCCGCCTACTTTGGGGTCGTACAGACCGGGCTCGACTGTAACGACTGAGTTTTTCCTAAGCGGTTCTTTGCTGAACAGCGAGAGGTAAGGTCGCTCGCCGATGGTTAGACCTACGCCGTGTCCTAGACCGTGAATGAATCCTCTGGTCCTAGCCTCCTTTTTGCCCTTCAGGAGAGAACGGACGGTCGGGTATCCTCTCTTTTCGAAAAGTTTGCACACACTGATCATTGTCTCATTAGACGGAACCTGTTCCCGTATCATGTCCAGCGCTGACTCCTGCGCTTCGAGGGTCGTGTCGAACATTTCCTTGACTCTCCTGCTTGGGGATGAGAAGCTGTAGGTTCTCGTGCAGTCGTGCCAGTATCCGTCCGGTTCGGCTGGGAAAATGTCGAAGACGATAGGCTCCGAGGGTCGGACGAGGTCTTGAGCCTCCCCGCCATAGTGTGGGTCGCTTGACTTGCGGCCTACCGCGAATATCGTGTCCTCTGGTGCCATGATGCTCTCTTCGGATAGTAACCGTCCAATCGTTCGCTTGACCGTTTCAACCTTGAGCGGCTTCGACTTGTACATCACATTAGATCCCCCGACCCTGGCGCTCCTTAGGAACTGGCGCGTCCGCTCCACCACCTTTGCAGTCTTCTTGCCCATCTCTCTTAGCTGCTCGATCTCAGAACGATCCTTCGTCTCGCGAGCTACTTCCAAAAGAGTTGGAGATTTCTCTCCGATGATCTTGATTCCCCTCTTTCTGAGAGCGTCGACGAGTACAACTGCATTGGAAACATCGTTCTTGCCCCCGATGACTACTGGCCCACCTAGCCCGTTGTCTTTGATTATGCGTTCGTAGAATCTTGTCCGGGCATCGTCGCGGTCATATCGTTTTGAGAGCTTCTCGAGACCGTAGTCGGAATAGGTCCGAATGCTTCGAACTCGTCCCTTCTTAGCGCTTCCCACGTCGATGTTGCTGACTATGAGAGTCGGTTCGTGGGATCGTCGCTTAAGATAGATGCCTCCCCTGGCAATGGATGTTCCTACGACGTAGCGGAAATCGGGGTTTCCCGTTGTGGAGTCTCCATAAACGATCATTGACTGGATGTTCTTCCTCTCCATCTCCGCGTCGATGTCCTTGATCAAAGCGGACCTTGCCTGACGAGTGGAGCCTAGGGGATAATATGGTTTGAGAGCAGATCGAACGATAACTAGGGCTAGCCTAGAGTCAGGCGACTGTGACCCTAGAAGGAAGAATCTGTTCCAGGGTCTTCAACGAGACTGACAGGTCTGCCTTCTCTGCAATAAGGGGATGGAGCGTGGGTTCTATTGAGCCCTGGGCAATCTTGAGAGACTCGTCGTCAAGATCACCGCTCTTATGGTCCAGCTTGGCGTTCACTAGATAACGCGTAAGGCTAGAGATGTTGTCGGCGACTTCGGAGAGGCGTCTCTTCATAGACGCTGCAAGCGCTTCAGCGGTCCTCACTTTTTCGAGATAGCCTGCTTTTTGGGAGTCAACAAGTTCCACGTAGATTTCATTGTCGATCTCTTTCGTCTCCTTTAGAGACTCTAAGGCGCTGATTCTCTTCCGTAGGAGCGACAGTTCGGAGATAATGTCCTCCGATTCGAGCTTCCATTCGGGCGTAAGGGTGATACTCTTCGGGGTCAGCGCAATCTGCCGTGCCTTCGCGATTGCGATCTGGCCTCCGGCAGCCTCAACTTGGACGCTCTCGAGTTCGCCGAACGCGTTTCTCTCTATTCCAATGACCCTGCCTAGGCTTCTGCCATAAGTATCTATTACCGAATGACCGAGGAGAGCCTTTGTCTCCAGCTCGGAAGTTATCAAGTTCTATCTTATCCTGTGAGCGTCAGCGGGAATAGGAGGTATCTCGGGGAACTTCTCCTTCATCTTCTGCTCGGCCATAAGGTCTGCTTCTTTCAGGATTTTTGCAGATTCGTCGCTGGGAAGAACATAGTTCCCGTCAGCATCGACAGACTCTCCGATCTCCATAGTGAGATTTTCCAAGGAATCCTCGACGTCATTGATTCCTGTTGAGATCTCGGGGAGCTTCCCTTCTAGTTCGCCTTTGACCATTGTTAGAATACCTTTGATGCTGCCCATGCTGTGAACCATGTCGCCGAACTGCTCGATGGTCTCCAGCCGGAGGAGCGCTTGTTCGAGTGAGATCTGGCTGCTGAGAGAGGTTTTGATCAGTTTACGGATCTGAACGCATTCGTTAGCGTAGAGAGTTGCCGATTGGGTATCCCTCGCCTCCAAGGATCTGACGACCTTGTCGTGTAGCGTACGGTCTCTGGACTCCATCTGCACGATTGACTTATCGAGTCTAGTTGTCTGAGTGCGCAGCTTGTAGGTCGCCATACGGATTCTCTGTTTTATTGGTGTCGGCTTGATGGCTTCACGAATCTTGTCCGCGAAAGATTGATTGTTCCTAAACATGTCCTGTCGCCTCGATCATTCCGGATTGGAACGCCGGGGGTCGTAAATGCACCTGGTTCTTGCTCGTGGAGGCGTGTCGGGGAACTGCGGTCGTCATGAGGATTGTTGTCTTGTGTTCTCTGTTTAAACCCCTGAGAAGCGGCATCACCAAGTTCGCCATTGAAGAGTCAAGATCTCCCGTCGGCTCGTCAAGGACAAGAAATTCGGGCCGCACTGCTAATGCTCTTGCTAAGTCGATTCGCTTCTTCTGACCAGCACTCAACGAGTCGGGACGTGAATGAGAAAGATTCTCAAGGCCGAAGAATCTTACTGATTCTTGTATTCGTTCTTCTCGCTCTCGTCTTGGAAGACCGGACATCGAGAGGGCCAAGGCGAGGTTCTGGAGTACGGTCAAATGTGGAACTGCTGTAGGTCGCTGAAAGACAGCGGCCGTTTTTACTCTCGAGCATCGATTGACGAATGATTGATTGGTCACGTCCTCTCCGCGCATATGGATGCTTCCCCGGACCGGCTTTTCCAATCCAAGTACCAGATTGACGAGGGTTGACTTTCCCCAGCCTGAGCCTCCTACCACCACAACGAAGGCGCCTTCTTCGATGGTGAAGGATATTCCATCGCCGTAGAGCTTCAGGAATCCTTCGGCTGCTGGATATTCCAGCCCGACCGATTTTAATTCTAAGAGATGGTTCATGCGGTCATCCCTTGTAGTGCTCCACGAAGCTTGCAGAACGGGTTCGTTTGAGGGCTGGTATCGCGTAGGTAGAGCCTCCGACGAAGACGAGCAGCGCGAAGATTAGTAGACTGGTCGAGAAGGACAGGTTGTCTGAGAGGAGCCGAAATATTACTGGGACCATTCCCACAATCGTGACTATCGATCCCCGTAGAACGTATCTGAGCTCGATCTGCTTCGAGGAGCCGCCGTATGCGACTAGAGCGAGTTCTTCCCTCTCCCGATTCGGTGAATTCGACAATGCAGCTAGGATACAGACCATTGGAACTAGGAGAGGCAGAACCCAGGAGACACTCAGGCTGGAAAATGGAAGGGGTCCGGTAAGGACGAGCTGAAGGCTTGCAATACCGAGGATGACCATCGCGAGAACGTCTGACAGTTCTCGAGGCAACGCTCCCGACAATACAACAGGAGCCCAGCTGGGCCGGTCCAATCGCTATTACCGCTCGTCCGACCCGGCCATCGCTCTAAGGTAAGTGCCCAAACGTCCCTCGTCGTATTGACGAATCACAGAGGATGCGAAGTCGATGTCGAGGTTCATGGCTCGAAGCTTCGAGAGAACCGCGTTGATGTCCTCTTTATTCCGCGCAACGATGAAGACGAGCCCTTCGGGCGTTCCGAGCGAGCTAACGACATTGACTGTTTCTGGTATCTCGCATATCTGTTTCAGAATGTCCTCTCTAACCGAGTTTGCGGGGAAATTGGCGGCAACAATCACTTGTTCTGAAAGTCCGAGCTTGGAAAAGTCGACGAGTGTTGTGTATTCGCGAATTATATGTGCGTCTTCCAGTCTGTTTATTCTGTAGGCGATCACGTTTGGGTGAAGGCTGAGTTTACGCCCGATCTCCACGTACGACTGTTTCGAGTTCTCGACGAGCTCCGCAAGAATTTTGAGGTCCGTTCCGTCTAGGTTCATCATTTCTTGCTTAGCTCGCCTTGAACGATTCGTCCCAGTCGAAGTAGCGTTTGAGAATGCCTGGAGAAACGCTGGGTCTGCGTCCAGTTATGATGGACTGGAAGTCTTCCATCGTTATCGGGTCCGGGACGGAGTTTAGATCCGTCACGTTCCCGTGGGTGAAGAAGTTCCTGACGACTTTGAGCTGTGTTGACTGGAAGAGGTCGCGGATGTCTCCGCCTGAGTATCCTTCTGTCATCCTGGCGAGTTCAGCGTAATCGATGTTGTTGCCTAGCTTGAGGTCGTGCGTGTAAATTTGGAACATATCCAATCTGGTCTTGACGTCGGGGAGCGGGACATAGATCCGTTTGCCGAAGCGGCGGATGAACGGCTCGTCGAGGACCCAGGGCTTGTTGGTCGCGCCTATCAGGTAAACATGATAGTTCTTTTTCTTGTCCAGTATCCCGTCCATCTCTTTCAGGAACTGGTTTCGGACTCGGACTTCGCCACCGACTTCTTCGCCGCGGACTCCCATGAGCGAGTCGATCTCATCGATGAATACTATTGCGGGCTGTCCTTTCTCTGCGCTCTCTCGGGCCTTTGCAAATAGCTGAGAAACATTTCGCTCAGATTCGCCAAGCCATTTCGACATCAGAGAAGCCGCGTCCGCGCAGAAGAATACCCCCTTGATCTCGCTTGCCACTGCGGCGGCGAGTAGGGTTTTGCCGCAGCCTGGAGGACCAAAGAACAATATTCCTCTCGGCCAGCCTAGCGGAAAGAGGTCTGGTCTTCGTACTGGGAAGACGATTGACTCTTCAATCGCCCGCTTTGGTTTTTCCAGACCGGCGATGTCGTCCCAGCTAATGTCCGGTTTCTCAGTTAGGACCCATTGGTCGAACTTGATATTCTTCGAATCCTTGGTTTCTGTAGAGTTGGCGGGGTGAGCGATGGGTTCGGAGTCGGACTGTAGTTCTTGGACCCGTTTCCGGTATGCTTCGGCGTGGTCCATGTAGACCTTGTTCTGTGGTGCGGTTGGATAGAGGGAGCAGAGCTTGAGAAGGACTTCGATTGCTCTCTGGTACTTGGTGACTGCGATCCGTTTGGAGCCTTTCTTCTCTAAGTCTATTGCTTCATTGGCGTATTTGACCGCGAGTGATTCTAGCTCTTCTGATGCTGAAACCAGCCTTCCCTCCGAATCATCCTGAGTTGGTGAGAGACGGCCGTTAGTCGGTTACTATTTTGCCGTCGTCTTTGAGTTTTTCAAGGGATTGTCGAATGTCTTCGGTGGACACTCCGAGTTCCTTTGGTGCCTGGGACAGGTTGAGTTCGCCGTTGTGGGACTTGATGTAGCCGAGCAGCCGATCTTCGAGGGGCTCTGCTAGCTCCTCTTCGCCGCCTGATGTGATTGCAATCGGGATTCTTGTCTCAACCGTTCTCGGCACTGCGGTTGGGGTTGCCTGTCGTGGTTCCGGTACCGGCAACTCTGGGAATCGTTCTTTCATCTGTTGTGATGCGATTACGTTGGATTCTTCGAGGACCTTCCTCGCCTCCGAGCTTGAGGCTTGCATGTCTAGGTCTTGGTCTTGGACTTGGCCGGTTTCGAGGCTCATGTCGCTGAGCATCTCGTTGACTTCGCCGAGTTCGCTTGCGACTTCTGGTATGACGCCCGCGATTCTTCCCCGGGTCTCGCGTACGACGCCGATTACTGGTGCGATCTGTGCCATGATGTCTCCGAATTCTTCTATTGTCTGTAGCCGTAGTACTACTCTTTCGAGTGCGAGTTCGCTGCTAAGCGTGATGTGGGCCATTTTACGGATCTCGGCGCACTCGTTGGCGTAGAGGGCTGCGTGGCCATTGTCCTTGGATAATTGGGCGCCTATGCATCGTTGGAACATTTCCTTGTCCCTCATCTGAAGCCTTGAGGACATGTGCTCCAGCTTTTCTTTCTGGGTCCCGAGCCGGTAGAGGGCCTGGTCTACCCGCTCCTTGAGCGGAATCGGGTGAACTTTTTCCTCGAACTTTCGAAACACTTGGCGAAGACTCCTAGGTTTCTCTCACATGTAGGACCATCGGCTGGTCCCGTGCGGGAGTTGGTACTGTCGGAGCTACAATTGGAACAGGCTGTTGGACCGTTGGGGCAGCTGTGGTTGTGCTGTCTGGCTTGGATAGGTAGTTGTAGATTGACTCTACATCTTTCCTTTCTGCCATTGCTCTGACGAGGCCGGTGTCGATGGCGTCGCTTGCTGCCTTGTAGCTCTGGTCGTCAAACTCGCCCGAAGCATGAAGCATCTTGTTGCCTGCGAGATGTGTCTGTAGCTGGCGGAGTTGCGTGTTCAGGGTGCTGTTTCTCTGGCTCAGATTGCTGAGGATGGTCGTTCGTTTGGACTTCAGCTCGTTTATCGCATCCTCGTGTTGTTTCCTCAGGTCCTCGTAGACGTCCTTCTGGATGTCTCCGACGCTGAAGAGCTCGTCAAGCGCTCTTAATCGCCTTGTGACTACGTCGAATTCTTTGCGGAATTCCTCTGCCTCGACCTTCCATGAAGGTGCTAGGACCAGCGTGTCCGCGCTGATATGGACTCTGTCGCCCGGGGCTTGGATGAATTCTCCGTTTCCGACCTCTATTCCGACGCCCGTGATTTCGTCGCGGAGGTTGGCGTTTATCCCTACAACTTTGCCGAATGATCGGCCGTAGGGGTCTTGGAGGCTTCTACCGAGGAATCTTCGGATTTCTTCTAGTGTTATTGGCATGATCATGTTCTCCAAAAAAGAGTGGTAGCTACCTCGGCACCATGCTCTCGGCTGTTCTTTCGAGAGCAGGCGAGGGTAGCTCCGGGAATTTTTCGCGCATCCTTGTGTCTGCGATCGTGTTAGCTTCTGAGAGTATCTTCTGTGCTTCTGCGCCTGATGCTTCGAAGTCGTAGTTTTGTCCGGTTGCTTCGCCGACTTCCATGACTACACCGTTCAGTGCCTCACTGATTTCGCCTAGTTCGTAGCCGACTTGTGGAATGACGCCTTGGACTTGGCTCTTGATTGCTTGGACGACTCCTGCGATGGGTCCCATTGTTGCTGCGACGTCGCCGAATTCCTGAATTGTCTCCAGTCGTAGAGTTACTTGTTCAAGTGCGAGCTCGCTGCGGAGTGTGATCTTGGCCATCTTGCGGATCTCCGCGATCTCGTTAGCGTACATTGTGCTACGTGCGGTGTCTTTGCTCATTTGGGCTTGGACGCACTTGTCGAATAGTGCCTTGTCGTGCTGCTGTGTCTTCATGTTCGCTCCTTCGAGCCGGTTCTGTTGGACTCTTAGTCTGTAGATGACTTGAGAGATCCGTTCTTTCAGGGGTTCTTGGTGGTGGATGCGATCGGTTACCTTGGAGAGCAATGGTTCTCTGCTCCCTCGGTCCCAATTTTTCAAGGACTTGTAGGACACGAAATTTCTTCCTCTAAGTCCCATGCGGCTCAGGGTTTTTCCAATTGGGTTCTTGACACGTCAGGGTATGGTTTGCAGGTTTTTTCTGGTCGTTATTCCTAGTTTGGGCAACACGTGGCGGGGTTGTAACGGTTTTTGACGGTGCTTGTTGTGTTGTCAACAATCCGGTTTTGGTTTATATGCGAACCTAGAATTGTGGCCGAAAGTTGTGTTTTCCCCAACTCTGATTGAGAATTGTCAGGCAAGATTGGCGGTTGCCGTTGTTGGTCATTGACAGAGTTAGTGGTACGGATACATGAAAATCGAGCTTTTTATCGCGTTAATTGACGTGTTTTTTGGTTCGAACGCTTTTACCATTTTACCTCATAGAAGTCGTTTCCCTAGGTAAGAAAATATGGGACTAAACGATCTGACCATAGAGAAACTGATCACTGAGATCAACGGCTACAAGGAAAAAATGCGCGCCATCCACGAAGACTACGGAAGAGCATCATCGGATCTTCAGGACCGAATCAACGTACTCGGCTATACACTCAACGAGCACCTGAAAGAGACAAAGGACCAGATGGCTACCACTCCACAGCGACTCCTGAACCTCGAAGCGAAATATGTAACGGGCGAAGTCACCGACACTGAATACGTCTCGCAACGACAAGAGTTCAAAGGCCTACTCGA
>JAJPJY010000116.1 GCA_021323995.1 bacterium
GGACCCCGAAGCCCTTCTCGAGTTCTCGTCCTATCTCCATACCGTGCAACCGTCGACTGCCTGAGTCGTGCAGGACCTTCAAAACCGCGAGCATTGTCACTGGGCGATATCCGAGAGTCATCAGCTCCAGAACCGACCTCGTTGCAGGTGTTTCTCCGAACAAGCCCGTGAAGACCTTGTCCCCTAACAGGGTCAGCTGAACATGCTTAGGCGGACCTTCCTCGTAATAGGTCGGCCAGATGAACGGCTTGAGAGACTCGAACAGGTCGGCCATGACGAGAAATCACAACATACAACATGTCGTATGTATTAGAGCCTTGCCGATAGCGAGAGATAGCGTTAGCAACTCGATATAACGAGAACGCCCTAGTAGTATGAGCCTCGGGTGATCAACGCTGAGGCACTACGTGGAATCTGAAGAATCCGACGACTCAACATCGAGACGAGCTCCGCCGTCCCCGAAGTTCATACGACATAGTCCTTCTATCCTTCGACGGCTCTGAGCCTTCAGGCTCCCAATCTCTTTTGCTTGGACCAGTCCTTACCTCTGTTCTGGAGGTTCGCACATTATCCATCCTTGAAGGCACATCAACAGTCTGAGCAGACTGTCCCAGACCCCAACGGTTCCAGGATCGTCTCGCCACAATTTTCGCAGACTAGTATTCGTCCGATGAATTGGAAGTCGGAGCGGTATCGGACCTCGCGGTTCGTAGGTTCCTGGCAGATTCGACAATAGACTCTGCACTCGATCGCTTGCATGGCTTGCTTGGTCGTTGTCGAGATAGAAAGACGGGAGAGTACGGGCAAATTCTAGTGAAACTATTCCAAGAGAATGTTCGAGAATTTCCTGACAATAATTTTGCTTCTGCTCTCTTAGACATATTCTGGTCCCGCTTTATTCTTTGACTGGTTGTTTTGGCCGTTACGGTGAGGGAGGAGTCTGAGGATCGCAAGCGTTTGCGTGAGTGGCGGCAGGCGGAGCGGAAGCATATGATCGATGCGATCCATAAGCTGATTGACCAGTCAGTCAAGCTGGCCACGTCTCAGTATACTCGTTCTTCTGAGCGGGCTAAGTGGAGTCGGTTGGCGGGGCAGCAGATCTGGTACAAGAATCAGTTGATGGATTCGTTCGACTGGGAGGCGCTGGACCGGGATCTGAATAATCTGAAGAAACGGGTCCTGGAGAGTCAGATTGAGAGCCTGAAAAAAGGTGTCTCACGTCCGACCTGGTCACCGGATCTAAAGAAACCGGACACGATAGGAGCGGCGAAGCCGCCGGAAGAGCCGCCTGAACCCCCCGACATCTTCACAGAAGCAGAAGAGAAGGAGACGACCTGATAGTCCCCTAGGAAACGCCTTGGAAATAGCCTAGGACCTCAAAACCATGACAATTCCAGCAACCCATCACCATCGTCCCTAAATCGCGGCCACTCGCAAACATGACAATAATCCCCCCACCACAACCATCACAGAAAATCTGATCACGAGCACTCCCCACGACACAAAACAGCGGAAACCCGTCTGTCACTCCGGAACCCTTGACGGAGTTACGCTGGTTCTAAACCCGGAACCGGTACGGGTTCAACCATCTTGTTAGAGACTGAGAAGGATTCTATGGATAAAGAGCAGATTGTGAAGCGGCGAGCAATTCTCTGGGACATGGCTGTCACCGACCAGATACGTTACGAGGTGGCTACGATCAAGAAGACGATGGTTATTCTCGGCCGGCTAAGCAGTTTCTTCTACGAGGAGGATCCGGAGACAGGCAAACGGCTCGGAGAACTCGGAGCCCATCTAGCAGACGTTGTTGAGTTGGTTGAGAATACGTGGAAAGGATCCGCGGCAGAGCCAGAGAGTAAGAACCACGTTTCCATCGTCTAGCCGATAACTAGGAAGAGCCAACAGACACGCTTGGCCCGTGACTTCTCCCAGAGACCAATAGCAACGCCGCGATACTGATCAAAGCCAATCCCGAAAAGAAGTACTCGAAGAACACTACTGTCGCAGCTTGAGCCGCTTGCGCCGCAAGTTGAGCGCATGCAGCTGCGGTTAGTGTACAGATCGTTCCTCCTTGGGACTGCGTCACGGCGGCCAACAGTACGACCCCTCCCATAGTGAGTAGGATCGCTGCAACCTTCACATTCAGAGATTTCATGCCGTCAAAAACAGCATCTATACCGTCCAATTAATTTCGCGTAACCCTATCCCTCGCGAAAAATTGAAGTCGAGAGCCAACAAGCTATTTAGCAGTCATTCTGCCACTGCCCCCGACGTTCTATCATGCCAATGATCGATGTCTATGCACCATCAGACCTATTCCCACTCGGCAGCGACAGTCGACTAGGCAAGGAGCTCACAATGGCAGTGCTCCGCGCCGAAGGAGTCACCACTCCCGGTCCCTACCACCTAGCCAACACTGCCGCTTTCATTCATCGAATGGACCCAGGCGCGGTCCACACAGCCGCCACCGAATCGGCCCGCACAGTCCGCGTACAAGTCATCACCCCGCCAGCAGTCTTAACTCGCGAGGGCCAGAAGCAGCTGGTCAAAGAGATCACGGAGATTGTTGCCCGGATCAGCGGTGACCCGTCCCAGGCAAGTCGCACATGGGTCATACTCACGGAGGCGGCGGAGGGCGGTTGGGGAATATCGGGAACAGCATTCGGCAAGCAGGAGTTCGCAGCACTCGCCGCCAAAGCAGCCGCGGCACGCGCTAAATAACAGTAAGAAAACATCTCGCACTCACAATCGTTATTACAAACAACGTACCAATTCTCGTGGTAGGACGGGGAGATTGATGAGTGAAGAGTCTAAGAAAAGCTCTGACGAACAAGAACACAACCACAACATTGCCCACTGCACTTGTTGGAAATGCCATGCCGTCAGATTGGCCGCTCTCTCCAGCGGCGGGAACTTAGAAGAACGCGAATCCGTCCACATCAGAAAATCTCCAAAGTAGAATACAGTTTTGTCCCAGCCGACCACCGTGACCACAACTGCAATGGCCACGCTGGCCTATAGTCGACGCTGGATAATCCTCGGCGTTGTACTCGTCGGATCGTTCATGGCAATTCTCGACGTGTTCATTGTAGTTCAGGGTCTTCCCTCAATCAGAACCAGTCTAGGAGCGGGTGCCGCCGATCTTGAGCTGGTGGTCTCGGCGTATTCTCTCGTCTATGCCGTCTTCTTAATTACCGGAGGCCGTCTAGGCGACATTATCGATCGTAAACGTATCTTCCTATCAGGCATGGCAGTTTTCACAATCGCCTCCGCGCTCGCTGGATACGCGCCCACACCAACGTTCCTAATCGCTGCGAGAATATTGCAGGGCCTCGGCGCAGCTTTCATGTATCCACAGGTATTGTCAACCATCCAAGTGACCTTCGAAGGGAGAGAACGAGCTCTAGCCCTATCCGTTTTCGCCGCGATCAGTGGAATAGGCGCCATTGCGGGCAATATCATAGGCGGGTTTCTAATCCAGCTCGACCTGGCCGGTCTCTCTTGGAGACCAATCTTCCTAGTCAACCTACCTATCGGAATAATCGGTCTACTCGTCGGCTGGCGGGTCCTCCAACCCTCAAGGGCTCTGCAAGCTCCAAGGCTAGACATCGCCGGCGTCGGACTGATCACGCTCTTCCTCGTCTCACTAATACTACCATTGGCCGAGGGCCAAACGCTCGGCTGGCCAACCTGGACCATATCGCTCCTCTTCCTTTCTATTCCGTTTCTCGCAGCCTTCGTTCTTTATGAGAGCAGACTGACAAGGCGCGGCGGCCATCCGCTAGTCGACATTGACCTGTTTCAACATCGATCATTCTCAATCGGAGTACCTGTCACCATTCTGCAGTATGTCTACACGAGCGGAACGTTCTTCACGCTCGTCATATTTCTCCAGGTCGGCCTCGGATTCTCTCCGATCAACTCCGGCATAGCTTTCCTACAGATCAACATAGGATTCATCACAGCATCCCTCCTCGCACCCAGGCTGATCCCACGGTTCGGGACCCGCATCATGAGCCTAGGATATGCAATCCAAGTAATCGGCCTAGGCTGGACTCTCATAACAATCAACACCTACGGAATTGGCCTCGACCTACTGGAACTAGCACTGCCTTTGCTTGTGATAGGCGTAGGTGCCGGCTTACAGCTTTCACCATTACTCGGATACATTTTCTCAGGCGTTCCGAGAGAGGATGTCGGCGCCGCCTCTGGCGTTGTCTCCACTTCTATGCAGGTAGGCAATACTGTAGGCATCTCGCTCCTCGGACTCATTTTCTACACCTTCCTAAACAGCCACTCAATTCTCACATCAACAAGCTATCTTAGCGCGTTCAAATCGACAGTACCATTCCTCATGCTCCCACCACTCACCGCCTTTCTAATCATAACATTCCTAGCACAGAGCCGCACAAGGCCGATGATAGAACGCTTAGATGTCTCCCCTCGAGCTGTAGAATAGTTAGTAAACCCGGCAAATCCAAGAAGCGATAGTAGCAATCCAATGACCACCAACGATCCGCTTTTCGGACTGAGCATCACTCCTAACAATGCGGAACTAGCTTTCAAACTGGCTCGTACAGCCGACGAGTCCGGACTCGACATCATAGGTATCCAAGATCATCCATACAATGGCACCTTCTTCGACACGTGGACTCTGATCAGCACGCTCGCCATGTCAACCAAGAAGATCCGGTTCTTCGCCGACGTGAGCGACCTCCCGATGAGACCACCCGCGATGCTCGCGAAAACCACAGCGACACTGGACATCGTAACTAACGGCCGAATTGAATTGGGCCTTGGCACTGGCGCGTTCTGGGATGCAATCCACGCCTACGGCGGTCCAAGAAGAAATCCAGGCGAAGCAATCGCCGCCTATGAAGAAGCGCTCCAAGTGATCCATCTGATATGGAATTATGGGAAAGGTCGGACCCGAGTCAGCTTTCCCGGAAAATATTACCAGTTAGACAATGCTCAAGCGGGTCCCAGTCCGCACCATAAGATGAGTATCTGGAGCGGCGCGTTCGGTCCCGGCATGATGCGGCTAATCGGTAGACTCACAGATGGATGGGTTATACCGCTCACAACCTACATTTCCACCGCCGACGTAAAGGCGAGACAACAGACGATTGATGAGTCGGCAAAGAAGAACAATAGATCCCCCGACTCGATAAGACGAATCGCCAATGTGGTGGGCGCGGTTGATGAGAAGGGCGAACTAGCCAAGTCTAATGGGGACAAGTCTCCCGTAGTAGGGCCCGTGTCTTTCTGGATCGACTGGATAGTTTCTTCATACAAAGAGCTGGGCATTGACACCTTCATCTTCTGGCCCTCCATCGAAGGGCAGGAGGACGAGCAAGTACGAATCTTTGCTGGGCAGGTAGTCCCGAAAGCGCGAAGTCTCCTCAAAGGCAATCACGGCTGACCCGGTTGATTCTAACCCGGTCAAGAAATAAGTACTCGAACTATTATCGGCCAGTTGATCAAAATGTTATTTTCTAATGGGAGAATCCAGATCTAGATGAAGACAAGCATGGTACAGACGAGCAGGAAACGATCGAGAAGCGGAGCATCAAAAGCCCGTACAAGCAAGACTCGACAAAAATCAGTGAACCCTCCGAAAACGGAGAGTTCTGTCCTAACACCGGGCAAGAAGGCTCCGAACTTTTCGCTGAACAGTACACCTGACCAGAAAGTGGCGTTGAGCGACTTTCTCGGACAACCCGTAATACTCGCCTTCTATCCAGCTGACTGGAGTCCCGTCTGTACAGACCAGCTCTCGCTATACGCGGAAATTATGCCCGAGTTCAAGAAACACAACGCGGAACTCTTAGCGATCTCGGTCGACAACATCTGGTCCCATCTTGCATTCTCGAAGGATCGCAAACTCAACTTTCCAGTACTAGCCGACTTCGAACCTAAAGGAACGGTCTCGCGGAAATACGGAGCGTTCAAGGAAGCGATTGGTGAATCAGCAAGAGCATTATTCGTCATAGACGACAAGGGCGTAATCCGTTGGAGCCATCTTTCACCGGACGGCGTTAACCCAGGCGCAGACGGCATCCTACGAGCGCTCGAAAATCTGAATCAGCCGGTCCAAACAAACTAGATTGAGAGCGTTGGCAACAACAGCAAAAGCCGTAACCCGGAGAGCAGGTTCAACCCGCAAGACTAGACTTGAAACTGCAGAACAGCGGGAGATCGATAATCCCCGTCTTGCGGTTCCAGTCGATCCCGGACGCGATCACGTACAAGGACCCCCGACCGCTACGCTAACTCTAGTCGAGTATGGTGATTACCAGTGTCCGTTTTGCGGCGCGGCTTATCCGGAAGTTAAGAAGGCGCAGAAAGAACTCGGTTCTAATCTGCGATTCGTTTTCCGAAACTTTCCATTAACCCGCATGCACGAGTTTGCCTTGAATGCGGCGGAGACTGCTGAAGCTGCGAGCGCCCAAGGCAAGTTCTGGGAGATGCACGATTTTCTCTACGAACACCAGAGTACTCTAGGCGACCCGAGCGTAGCGCTCGAGTTCGCGAAGAAACTTGGACTGGACACTAAGAAGTTCCAGAGCGAATTGTCCCAGCACAAGTATCAGTCAAGGGTTAAGGAAGATTTCGACGGCGGGGTCCGCAGTGGAGTGAACGGCACGCCGACATTCTACGTGAACGGTGTCAGACACGAGGGAGAAGCGACGGCTAAAGATCTCGTCAAAGCTCTGCAGGCTAAGTGACTATATCCAAGCGAGAATCTCGGCCAAGAAATCGCTCGGAATAAGCCCGAGAATAAGCCCAGATCACAAATCCAGGCATGCGATTTGACCTAGAGGCATTCTGCGTGTTCACCTCTGCGCATTTTCCAACATGACGAGAACACTAGACTCCCCCAGATCTGCAAGGAGAAACAAAGTCTAAGCCGAGAATGGTTTCAACTGGCGAGACCCCTCGCCAAAAATCTCCGGAGCGCGTTGTCCCGCGACACAAAGGTGCTCTATGGGTAGAAGGACCAGATTCGTACGGTAGGATGATTGGAAAAGTGGTTTTTATCTAATCAGTGCTAAAAGTAAAATGTTTTATACTTCTACGTTAGTAATACTAGGCTTGAGTATAGTGGTGTTTACTTGAGCGAGGATGTCGGGGACATAAGGAAGGAGCTCCGGGAGGAGATACGGTCGCTGAAAGATGAGGTCCGGCGACAAGTCTCCCAAGCAATAGAGAAGTCAGGAAATGGGTCGATCCGGGTCGACATCAACAAGGACGATGTCGCCCAGACTGAGCCCTCCTTCGTCGTTGTCAAAGACCTGGTCAGACAGATTCGCGAGAATGTAAAATCAA
>JAJPJY010000126.1 GCA_021323995.1 bacterium
GAGGTCATGCTGATGACAGCAGCGAGTCACTCACATCAACCGGGTATGTGATTCGCAACCATTACGATCCCTACCTTGGAGCCACTGTTAACGCATTGAAGGCCGGGAGCACTCTTCAGATCAACGTCGCGTTCCAGGCTGATTCCAGCGTCGCGCCGAGAAACATGTCTCTCGGAATCAAGTTCGACTGGATGAACAGCTTCGCTAACTCGACCATGGCGAGCCCCCAGAACCCATACACAGTCTTCGCTAACCAGATCGTCTACCTCACGCTCAACTATACTGTTCCGAATCTATCGGGCAACTATGCTGGTCTCAACCTAAACCCCCACTCGTTCAATGTTGAAGTCTGGAACGGACCCAGCGGCTCTACATGGACCAACGGCTGTGGTCTGGGATACACAGATGAAGTCTATGGTTATGTCGGAACAGTCTACAAGTACCTCGGCTCTTGCCACGAGTTCTACTCGGTCGAAGTCGGCATCTACTCTAGCCAGCAGTCCAGTGCTGTCCTATCTGACCAGCAAGCCTCGGCCGAGATAACATCCTTACAAAACTCGCTACACAGCGTCTTACAGGCTCCACCGGGATCGTCCAATGCAGTAGCTCTCTTGGCACAAGCGAGCGTTCAGCTAAGCTTAGGCGATACAGCCTATGGCAACGGCGACTTCAGTGGCGCGGCGACTGACTACCAGAACGCGTTGAACGATGCTAACGCTGCCCAGAGCAGTCTTGCAACGACGGGTGGAGGAACAGACACTGCGACGCTAACTAGCATATGGATAGAGACGGTTGCGGTACTCTTCGGCGGAATAGGCGCGCTACTCGTGGGCTTCGCCGGGTTCAAGTATCTCCGAGCCCGGTCGAAAATCCTTTCGGGCTCGACCTATACTCCAGCCACCGCGTCGAAGTAGCAACGAAGCCATGGTCGACCCGTCGACTACTTTCTCTTCTTTCTTGAAAGCATAGGCCGGGTCTGATTCTATATATCGGATTCTGTATCGAATACGATATAGTTTATATCAGCCCCGCCCATGCAAATATCGAGTTGCGACCCGTACGGCCGATAATCAAGCTGAAGCTTGACCCAGACTCCACCTCTAGCGCACGCCTACACAGCGCACCGAAGGGGTTGCTGCGACACTACATTCTTCACAGGATCGCCCAGGGACCTGTACACGGATACGAAGTAATCCAGGATATTGACACAAAGACCGAGGGCGCCTGGAGACCCGGAGCCGGTTCACTATATCCGCTTCTCAAGAAGCTAGAATCAGAGGGGCTGATAAAAGCCGAAGAAGGTTCGAAGGAAGAAGCGACCCGAAGAGTCTACCATGTTACGCTGAAAGGTCAGCAATCTCTGGCCGAGTCCAAGGAGATGCTCACCAACTTCCAGCAGCGATGGAGCTTTATGCGAAAGATCTTCATTGAACTCATAGACCCGGACAAAGCTGCAAACTTTTTCGTTGACAGCAGCAACCGCCAGTTCCAGCTGGCCCGCGAAATCCTCGAAACAAAATCTGGAAAAATGCCGAAGGCCGACGTGGAATACATGTTGAAGGAGTACATTCTAGGCTTGGAACGGCAGTTGGCCTGGGCAAACGAGAAGACCAAAGAAGTCAAGCCGAAAATCGCCGCCGCTACCACACGACTGAGAGGAGCAACTTCACAGTGATGGCACAGCAAGAGAGTAGTTCGCTTCCACGATTATCAAAGCCGATCATCTTCGTCGACAAACTCTCGAAGACGTTCAGCGACGGAAAAATCAAAGCAGTCGACGACGTAAGTTTCGAAGTCAAAGAGGGAGAAGTCTTCGGCTTCCTCGGACCCAACGGCGCAGGCAAGACGACCACCATCAACATGCTAACAACTCTCCTCAAACCATCCTCGGGAAACGCGGAGGTCTGCGGATACAACGTCTACAAGCACCCCACGGAGGTTCGTAGAAGCGTAGGTGTAGTCCCACAGGAATACACTGCTGATGAAGAGATGACAGGATACGACAACATAATTCTCTGCGCGGACCTCTACGGAATGCCGAGAAGCGACTCAAAACCTCATGGGGAGGAACTACTCCGACTTGTAGAACTCCAGGATGCGGCAAACCGGAAAGTCAGCACATATTCGGGAGGAATGCGGCGCAGACTCGAACTTGCGTGCGGACTCATCAACTATCCCACCCTTCTCTTCCTCGACGAGCCGACTCTTGGCCTTGATGTCCAGACTCGGGCAGCGGTGTGGAAGTACATTCGGATGCTCAAAGACGAGTATCATATGACTCTCTTCATGACAACCCACTATCTCGAAGAGGCAGACGCACTATGCGATAGAATCGCAATAATAGACCACGGCCACGTTGTCAAAATCGGATCCCCGGAGGAGTTGAAAGCAAGCGTCGGCGGTGATGTGATCACAGTCACGGTTCGAGAAGCAACCCCAGACCTTTCAACAGACATCGCGCAGATCCCGCTCGTTCGTGACGTGAAGAACACTGCAGGGACCTATCGCGTAAAAGCGGAACAGGGCGAAGAAGCAGCTCCAGAAATAATGGATCTCATCCGTTCGAAAGGAATGCACGTTACGAAGATCGCCTTGACCAAGCCCACCCTTGACGAGGCTTACCTAGAATTCACCGGCCGACAATTAAGAGAAGAGGAAACTGATCGAATGTCAATGTTTAGCCAGCGGGTAACGATGCGGAGAGCTAGATCTTAGGAGATAGAAAAAATGGACAAGAATCCAAGCCCCGTTGAGGATAATAGGTTCAGAGAAGCAACCGTTCAGGAAGAAGTTCCTAGGCTAGCGAACACAACCCCACTGATCTCGCCGAGACCTGCTCCAGAACTGAATACCAGCCCACTTCATGGTCTGTGGGCTCTTACAAAGAGAGACCTGAAGAAATGGTTCACGAATCCCTATCAGCTACTCATCACACTCATCCAACCCGCAGTCTGGCTAGGACTCTTCGGCAAAGCCCTCAACTTCGGCTCATTCATCTCTAGCACGGGCGCCTCCGCGTCGGCACAGAACATGATACTGTTCAACACGTTCGGAACCACCAGCTACTTCTCATTCCTCGCGTGCGGAATGCTCGCATCAATCATACTGTTCACCGCTTCCTTCAGCGGCATGTCAGTGGTCTTCGACAGGCGATTCGGCTTCCTGAACAAAGCACTCAGCACACCCGTTGGACGAGGAGCAGTAGTCATGGCGAAAGTCTTTCAGAGCGTTGGACGATCACTCAGCCAAGCAGCCATAGTACTCGCCATCGCCGTCGTCCTCGGAATGGACACAGCAAACTTCACCATACTCGGCGTCGCGGGAGCCTTCCTCTTCCTATTCCTAATGTCCATGGGACTCTCCTCTCTCTTCGTCATGCTCGCCCTCAAATCAAGCAACTGGCAGACCCAAATGGCAATCATCAACCTCCTCAACCTCCCACTCCTCTTCGCCAGCAACTCCCTCTTTCCCACGACAATCATGCCGAGCTGGCTCCAGGCTGTCGTGAAGGTCAACCCAGTCAGCTATTCCAACGACGGAGTTAGACAACTCCTTCTCGGATCGCCAGGATTCAACGCTCTCTGGTTCGACTACGCCTATCTCTTCGGTTTCGCAGCGTTCTTCTCCATAGTCGGTATTGTTCTATCATGGCGCCTCCTGTCCAAGTAAGTAGCACGACAACATCGAATGAGACCCAGGTGTATCCATGAAGAATAGGAAGTTCATGCAGACCTTGTCACCAGAGACCTTCGCAGCTCTTGAGGCAATCTCGCGCAGCAGAGGGGTCTCTCTTCAGGAGTTGCTGAGGGCCCAGGTTATACCTGACTGGCTGAGATCGTACAGAAACGAGAAACGGTAAGCCCCCGTCGCGCCCGTCTCCGTACCGGTCCGCATTGTTGATCGTCCTGTGAACGCTCGTTAGAAAACGCCACGCTAAACTAGCGTGGAGCGTCTACACCTGCTCGGACTTGGAAAGATCGCTTAAGGTAACGGGAGTCCTATTCGAGTCCAACACCCTTCTCTCAACACCCTCTTCCCGGACCAGAGGGGAAACAAGGTGCGAGGATTCCGAGATCAACAATGAGTTCACAGACTGATCAGGGAGCAGGGCTCTTCGGCCGGCTTGACTTTCTCACTATGATCGGTGCAGTCGTAACTCTCTTTGTTGCGCTCGGGGCTGAACCTTGGTGGAGTCTTAATGGGACAACTACCAGCAGATTGTTCAGCATACAGATCTCCCCTTTCTTCGTTCACATTGACGCTATCGGCTTGCCTACGTCTGTTCCGTTTGCAAACGCTCTCGGATCACTGACTAGAACATTCCTTCTCTTAGGATTCATAACGTTGTTCGCGGCAAGCATTAGGCCCACCGCATGGTGGCGCAATCTAGCCGTCTATTTCGGACTATCGTCTCTCGCGGAACTCTACCTAAGCTTCCTCTTAATGTTCTACTGGGCTGAAACAGCGTTCGTCAACACTTACGGCATCATCCCGCCATTCTATGGCACTACGACACTACCCGCAAATATTCTAGGACTCGACCTCACCTATTACACGAGACCTCTTGTCACCGCATCATTCAACATCCCGTATTACATCGGCTTTCTCAGCATAGGCCTAGTCCTTGGAAGGACCCTGATCAAAGTCCTGCACGAGCGAACGTTCCAGGTCCTCGCGGCCCTCCTGCCTGGAGGCAGGATCCACGACATCTACCTAACTCCGCCCTATCAGCAAGTATGGTTTTCCAGCGGAGACAGAGAATACAATCCGATGCAGATGCATCCCGAAGGACTGACCGACGACGAACTCCTAGTCTCCTTCGAAAAACTCTACCAGACCGTCGACCCAGGCGGAAGCCTCTCAATAATCCTCCCAGACTACTCAGTAAGTCTCGGCGAAAGACTTGAGAGATTAATGCCCCAGACAGGGTTCGTCATCGAGAAAACGGGAGTGATCTATAGAACCCCTGGCAAACAGGAAACAGAACTACGCTTCAGAAGACCGGCCGTGGAGAAAATTACAGCTCCTGTGCCGACGGCTAACCTGGACCTACAGGAGACGGTTGAAGAGACTCCCGCCGCTCCAATCGCGCTAGCTCCAGCGATGGACGAAGCAGTTGTACAGTCCGAGCAGCCGCCGATGCTGGCGGTCGCCGAGCAGCCTATTTGGGTCGACATGCGGATGACCCGGCTCGAAAGGTCAATTTTGAAGGCAGCGGTTCGGAACATTACTGAACATCGGCAGCCGGTCCCGTATCGAGAATTGTTGAACCAGGTCTACATGGACCTTGTTGATCACGGAGTCGAGTTCGACTCGGCTCGCCAGATCGAGGCGACACTCCTCGATCACAACGGCCGAGAACTCATAGTCGTCGAAGAACAGGATGATACTGGATCCCGGACGATCAAGAAATGGTGGCTGGGCGATCAGAAAATGGGCCCTGACAAACGCCGTGTCGTCCCGGGAAAGGCATGGATGAGCGGGCTCAAGCCAAAGCTTCCTAGTCTCCAGCGAGTCTTTAGAAGATCTCGAAAGTCTCGCTACGCGTCCAAAGGCTCGGATAGCGACGAGGCTACTGAGGATTCATCCAGAACCTGATACCATGTAGTGTCCACTCTAGTAACGTGTGGCTTATCGTCGACTTTCTAGGGATCAGCCGACTCAGAGGATCGGACAATGACCAGTCTGAAAGTAAGGCTTAATC
>JAJPJY010000142.1 GCA_021323995.1 bacterium
CGGCCTGGCCGCACTACAGACGTATTGTAACAATAACACTGCTTACGGTGGAAATTTCCAGACCTTGAGTGCGGCGAATCAGTTGCAGGTCCTGAAGGACATCTGGGCGAACACTCCTACTACAAAGTTTGCGTCAACTGACGACCCGACGGGATTTAGCAAGATTGTACCCTCAGACTTTGCTTACGAGCTGACCTTCATGACATGGGCAGGCTTCTTGATGGACCCGCTCTACGGTGGTAATCAGAACATGGTCGGCTGGGATTATGTAGGATACAACGGTGTGAATTTCGGTAACTTCTACGGTGAAGGCTTAAGCCAGAAGAACCTCATGGTTGCAACGACTGCAACAAAGCTCAAGCCTGCCAGCTTAGCGCAATATCAGCAGGCAGCGACGGGAGGAGGAGCCTAACCATGTCCACAGTGATTAACGAGCCAGCAGTAGACGTTGTGTGTCTTGGCGTCGGCTACATGAGTGGAGTCGTCGCAACCGAGCTAGCTAGGCAGAACTACAAAGTAGTTGGGATCACCAAGGGTCCGTACTGGGACTATGTCAACGACTTTTCCATGACAAAATACGACGAGTGGGGCGTTGGACTCGGACGAAAATACGACAGCCCACTCCCGCTCCAAAGCGCAACCATCAGGAACAATAGCAGCCAGTTTGCACTTCCCGTACGAAGATACACCATGCCAATCCAGTACCATGCTTTGGGCCATGGAGTTGGTGGAGCGGCTCAACACTACGGCGGGACGATGGGCAGACAAGGACCATGGGGATATCAACAACAGTCCTTGACCGCGAGCAAGTATGGGTCAACCTTCTTGGCCGGAATTAATCCCCAAGACGATACGCACGACTGGCCCTTGACCTACGCGCAATACGAACCGTATTACGTGGAGTGGGAAAAAGCTCACGGGCTATGCGGCAACTACAACGGAAGTCCAACCAATAGCTCTTCAGACACGAATTTCCCATGGATGAGCACCAACTATCCGCTACCTCCACATCCGCTCACACCCATAGCGAATATGTTCTCAACTGCCGCCTCGGCGCTCGGATATCACCCGTTTCCCCACGTTAGTGCGCTCGCCTCTCAAGCATACACCAACCAGTACGGTGTCACTGTGAATCCATGCGTTTATGACGGGTATTGCGGGGGACCATGCGACTACGCTTGTGAAACCGGAGCCAAGGCCAATGCTGCATACCGAACTATTCCTGCCGCTATAAAGTCCGGAAACTTCACGCTGGTTACAAACGGATTCATTTTCAGACTAGACTATAACACAACAAACAACCAAGTTACCGCCGTCAGGTACTACGACGCTCAAGGGAATATCCACGTTCAGCCCGCAACAGTATTCTTCAACGGAATGTGGGGATACAACATGATACGGAGCTATCTCCTATCTGGAGTTGGCACGCCGTATCAGTACAACTCAGGAACTGGAACAGGAACAGGAACCATTGGAAGGGGACTCACGAACGGCTACCTTCCCTTCAAAGGGACGAGTGTATCCGGAACCCTCAACATCGGCGGCAATAGCTATCCAGCTGGCAACGGCAGCGGTGGAAGTGTCGACATCTACGATCTCATGGATGACAACTTCGACCATACTGGACTGAACTTTATCGGTGGAAGTCAGGTCGGCATGGGCAGCTATATGGGTGGAGGGCCTGGCAATATCACGTTCGCGGGAGGCGCGAGTTCCGGGAATATGGGGAGCACTTTCAAGGCAACTCAACAGAACAAGTATCTTCCCACAAAAACATCCGTTGGCTCGACCCCACTAGCTCACGACCTTCCAACCTTCATGAACTACATTGATCTCGATCCACATTACACCGATGCCTATGGTGACCCCGTGGCAAGGATCACTCATGAATGGACCGCCAATACCTACAACGGAGCGACATACCTGGTAAACAAGGTCAAGGCGATATTGACCCAGATGGGCGCCTCGAACGTCACAGTCGGAAGCACAGTGTCGCCTTATAGCGCTCGCAACGACTGGTGGGGACACCACTTGAGAGGAGGATGCAGGGTCGGTTCTGACCCGTCATTCGCAGCGTATAGTGGTTACAACCAGCTCTTCTTGACTGCCACGAGCGGTGTGAATATCTTTGGCGCAGGCGAGATCACGAATACTACGGGCGACAATATTCCCTCAGGCACCCACGCCGCGGGCCCTCAGTCCTACCGTGCCGCTGAAGGCATTGTGAAATACTTACAAAACGTAGGGACGAGCGGGGTAAACTACCTAGCAGCATAGGAAAGCTTTCTTCTACCAGCTACACACGCGGGACAGCATATGCCCGCTCTCAACTTACCCAACGATCCGAGACTTGCATCCATCCCAGTAATACAAAGCAGGGTTCCCAATCCCGAGGAACTCGTTGTTCTCAGCAAACCCTTGCTTGACGCGACGATAGCGGCGGGTGAACTGTTGGCGGACTGCTCAGCGAAATGGGCAATTGGAGGCGACTTGGGGGAAATACTGTTTGGGGTAAACGTGCAGCCTGACCACGTTACGATCTTAACAACCGCCAACGGATGCGACGAAATAAACAAGAAGCTGGCGGCAGTCAGAGTCGAAGCTCCAAGGACCATTGAGAGACGACTCAACAGGAACGCAGAGATTCAGCCGAAACCCCAGCCCATCACCATCAAAGCTTACACATCGCAGTTCGCCATCAAAGGCCAGAAGCTCGAAGTGCACGGCGATCTTCAGATCAGAGTAGGAGAATGGGAGTGGGGTGACCCAATCGATTACGATCCCGAATATGTATACGTAGTGGGCGTTAAGGTGCCAGTGGTCCCGCTCGGATTGAAGAAGGATCTATACTTCGGGTTGGGCTGGTTGGACAGGGTGAAGAAGATCAACGAAGCAGTGGCAAGAGCTCATCACAAGATAGTCTAGGTAAGCATGCTCGCAAGTCGACAAGTAGGTTCAACAAGTTATCCGGTCCTGACAAAGGACCGTGAGCGGCTTCATGGCAAGGAAGCCTGGACTAACACTCTTGGACTGGCTGCTCTAGCAGCATCAAAGGTTGCCAGCTGTTTGGGACCGACAGGAGCATACAAACTCGTAACCTATCACAGGGGACCCGAGCTCGTGACCAAGGTGACGAAGGATGCCGTTGACATAGTTGACGAGCTAGGCGTCCAGTATCCGGCAATCAAGACTCTTGCGGAAGCCGCGAAGATACACCGGGACGAAGCCGGGGATGGAGTCTCCACCCTTCTCATCTTGCTGTCAGCGCTCTTGGAGGAGGCGGAGAAACTGATCGAGATAGGAATACACCCAGTCGCCATCATAGAAGGGTACAAGGAGGCGGCGAAAAAATCCATCGCGATTATCGAAGAGACCGAAACAGACTTCGCGGGAGACCTGAAGGACTCTCTAGTGAAGAATGTCGATTGCGGAAGAGGGCTGTTGACCAAGAAGCTGCGTCAAGAGCTCTCGCAAGCGATCAACCTCATAGAAGATCAAGGCCGCATAGATTTAGCCAGAATCAAGATAGAAAAAAAGCTCGGAGGAACGACCGACGAATCAGAGTTAGTGCGCGGGATCATAATCAAGAAGGAGAAGCGGCACCGATCAATGCCCGATCTTGTGGAACAGCCGAGAATCGCGCTGGTATACAAGAAACTGGAACTAAAACCCCCCGAACAATTGGCAATCGGGGAGGGACCGTTCTCGACCAAATTGAACATCACCCAAGCGGGACAGCTATCGCAGTATAGGGCGGAGGAGAACGCCCTGAGAACTCGAATGGTCGAAATAGTCAAGTCCTCGGGAGCCAACGTTCTCTTTTGTGGACACAAGATCGACGAGAGGGTCGCGGACAAACTCAGTAGAGAAGGGATCTTTGCCATCGAAATGCTTAACAAACGAGATCTCGACGAAGTGTCACGGGTCACCGGTGCTAAAATCGCCGGAAGCGTAAACCTGCTTATGAGGGACGATATCGGCGTCGCGCGAAAACTCGAAGTCGACAAGATCCCGCCAGAGAAAATAGCGATTCTTCACTGCGAGGGTGCTGCCACGTTACTACTCCGGGGGGCCTCTCCTGAGATCGTCCAAGAACTCGAAAAGGTCGTTAAGAAGGCACTTCTGGTTCTCAAACACTCGCGCGCCCGAGCGAAGGTCATACCAGGAGGAGGAGCGATATTTGCTAGACTTGCCCTGCGTCTGAGGTCCTTCGCCCTCACCTTCTCAGGGAAACAGCAGCTCGCGGTCAAAGCGTTCGCAGACTGCATGGAGGCAATACCGAGGTGGCTGGCAATCAATCATGGATTGGATCCAATCAACACTGTCGTCCGCCTTCGGACCCTTCACTCCAATAGCGAAGACTCGATGGGCGTTGGAGAACAAGGGTGCGCTGACATGTACGCATCGAATGTAGTAGAACTTGCCTCCATAAACAAGACCACGATTTGGCGAACCTTCGAAGTAGCTTCTCTTCTTCTGAAGATCGACGACTACTTCTACGTAAAGGAAATTCCGTTCGTTCACAAACAGTAATCAAACTTTGGCTGGGTCGCGGCGACCACGATTTCGAGTTTCATGCTTGTTTTTGACTTTTTGCCGGGCGGGCATAGAATTATTGTCAGCCCGCCCTGTCGTTCGTCATTGCGTTGGCTGAGAACGCTCCGCACTATTTCTTAGCGGAAACTCATCATTCAATCGGACCATATCCCTCAAGCCATTTAACTCATTTGGGGAGACGATGTAGAGACAACAGAGTGGGTTTAGACGCGGGCTTTTCCGCAGAGTCCGCAGAAGACGCCTCCCGGATCCATTGGCCCTCCACAGTAGGCGCAGATTACGGGCCCAGACTTCACTCGCAGAAAGGACCTAGTCGTGGGCACTTCGTCTTTTTCGTATCTCTTTGCGAACCAAATCGCTCCTTCGATGAGTATTATCATTGGTATGAAGAGCGCGATGTCCGCCAGCGGGCCACCGTCGGGCGATGCGAGCGCGGTTGCGACTAGAGTGAAGGCCCAGACGTATTTTCTGTTCTTTCTGAGGACGGTAGTCCCCACGAAGTGAAGCTTGACCAGAACCACAAAGACGAGAGGGAGAGTAAAGGCGAGTCCCGTCAAGACGATGATGAAGAAGACTAAGTTGTAGAACTGGTCAGCATCTATGTAGGTTGAGACTCCGACCCAAGAAAAAAATGGGATGGAGAAGAAGAATACGAATGGAATGAGGACAAAGAAGGCGAATAGAGCACCCGCAAGGAAGAGGATTGTAAAACCGATTGTAAATGGGTAGAGCGACTGCCTTTCGCTCGGCTTTATTGCGGGGTCAACGAACTTGTACAATTCATAGACCAACACGGGAAGACTGATTCCAAAGCCAAAGACTGCAGCACCAACGACAATAATTTCGAGAGGCGTCGTAACGGTTGGGCCGATCAGAGTATATTGTGGAGGTAAGAGTCTGTTTCTGATATCGAGCAAGATGACCGTAATCAGTGGATGATAGAGCTGCAAGGGATTCTTGAAGAATGATAGGTCTCCTGGAAGGACCAGGAGTAGAACAGTCGCAGCGAAGAACGCGTAAACCCAAACCTTCAAGCGGACTGAGAGTTCAGCTACATGATCCCAGATCGGTACGAGCTTCTCGTGATCCGATTCCTCAGTCAAGCCGCTTGATCAGTCTCCCCATCATTGTCAGTGATTTTTATCGCCAATAGATAACTTAGCTATCGGGTGAGATAGTTTGAGGAAGGTCGGTTCCGCCGGTAAGAATGCGATGTTGCAGTTGTCTCTATTTCGCTGGCGGACTGGGGTTACTTCTTTGCGTTCCGCACGATCTCATCAGAGATCTCTTGACGCGTCTTACCTTCGGTGTTGATTCCAAGCTTCTGGGCAGTGTCAACTAGGCTGTCTGGAGTCGAGGTTGAGGGGCTCGCAGTTGGAGTTGACAATGGCTGCATCACTCCCCGTGAGGCATCGTCAAACTCTTTACGGGCTCTTCCAATGGATTTGGCAAGCTCTGGAATCTTTGAAGGTCCCCAAATCAGTATGACCGCAACTACGCCGAGTATCAGAAGGATCTGAAAGGGGTCGCCGATTGCCATGCTAATCCTCAGACATGGTCGAACGGGTTCTCACCTTTAACCCTTTACCATGATCGTTCCCAAATCCATCGTGCTGTCGGAGAAAGCTTAAGCCTCGCTCGGGTTTCGCCAAGGAAAGGGTCGTCAACCGCTGAAGATTATCGTCTGCCTTCGACGGGTTCCCGACACAGCATCTCGGCTCAAGATAGCACCCGACGCGAGGTCAATCGACACTTCAGATGTTGAGTTCGTAATCAATCCCTACGACGAGTACGCGCTTGAGCAGGCGGTCCAGCTCAAAGAGAAGCATGGCGGTGAGGTCACCTTGGTCACCGTAGGACCCGAAAAGTCGACTCAGGTGATTGTGAAAGCTCTCGCCCTTGGAGCCGACAACGCGGTACTGCTCAAGAGCGAAGACATGAACAGCGAAGCCGGCTCAATTTCAAGAGCAATCGCAGGCGAGCTGAAGTCTCACGAGTTCGACGTCGTGCTCTTTGGCAAGAAAGGAGTTGACGATGATAACCAGCAGGTTGGCCCGATGGTCGCGGAGCTACTTGACATTCCGTGTGTGACTCAGATCGTCAAGCTCGAAATATCAGCTGGCAATGCTGTGGCTCAACGGGAAGTCGAGGGAGGGGTAATCGTCGTTGAAACCTCACTTCCCGCGTCGTTTACCGCAGAGAAGGATCTGACCATCCCACGCTATGCTTCTCTGCGAGAGCTAGTCGCAGCACGGAAGAAATCGATCATCGTAAAAGATGTACA
>JAJPJY010000065.1 GCA_021323995.1 bacterium
AACAGAGAATCCCAAAGGCCAAGCGGCTATCGATGCGACATTGATCACTGACGAGGACCCGGCGTTCACAGCTGGAAGCTATGTTATCATTCAGAAATATCTGCACGACCTCGCCGCGTGGAACAAATTACCGACGGAGAGACAGGAGCAGATAATCGGCCGGACTAAGCTGTCGGACGTAGAACTGGACGATTCGGTCAAACCAACCTATGCACACAACGCGCTGAACAAGGTGGTGGAGGGTGGAAGAGAGGTCAAGATTCTCCGAGACAACATGCCCTTCGGACACGTGGGCGAGAAAGAGTTCGGAACCTACTTCATCGGCTACAGCCGGTCCCCTGTTACGATCGAGAAGATGCTTGACAACATGTTCGTCGGCAAACCGCCAGGAAACTACGACCGGATCCTGGATTATAGCCGTGCTGTCACAGGAAACCTGTTCTTCGTCCCCTCTGCAACATTTCTCGATAACGTCGAGACCAACTGACGGAGCCAAGGTCAGTTAATTCTTGCAGTCGATAGTTGACTCAGTGTAACCAGATTGTCTGCATCCAAGAATGGATTAGTTCAGGTCCAGAGTCAACATTCCTTTGAAGAAACGTTCAAACAGCTTGAGGGCGCAGTCCTATCAAGAGGCCTAACAATTTTCGCAAGCATAGACTTCAGTGGAGATGCGGAAAAGGTGGGGCTGAAAATGAGACGTACTCGTTTGCTCATCTTCGGAAATCCGAAGGCTGGAACACCGTTGATGGTCGCCTCACCTTCGATCGCGATTGATTTTCCGCTCAAGGTCCTGGTCTCAGAAGATGAGAAAGGAAGAACGTGGGTGTCGTACAACTCGTCAGAGTATCTGAGGAATCGTCACAATGTCCCTGGGGATCTTCTGAAGAATATCGCGGGCATTGTCGGGATCGTGGACTCAATATCTCGATAATGCGCTAGCTCAGCTTGTTCTCTAGGAACGCTATTGTCCTCTTCCAAGCCAGGTCGGCCGCGTCCCGGTTGTATTCGACCGGCCGGTTCTCTTCGACGAACCAGTGTTTCGTTCCCGGGTAGAAATGGAACTCGACGTCTCTCCCTGCTTCTCGAAGCTTCGCTTCGGTAGCCTTGATCCCGTCAATTGGCTCCCACTCATCGTCCGGTGAAAAATGTCCGAGAAAGGCTGCCTTAGCCTTGGAAAAGTCAGTTGGCCAAGCACCGTAGAAAACGACCACGGCTCCAACGCTTTCCGGTTTCATCGTGCTCAACAAGTATGACCAGGCTGCGCCCATGGAAAAGCCAATGACACCAATCTTGTGTCCCGATACTGATGGATTCGATCGCAGATATTCCTCGGCTCCCAGGATAATCGTCTTCATTCTCTCCTCGTCCTTCTCCTTTTCTGAATGGAGCACCTTCGCTTCCTCGACAGTCTTTGCCACTGGACCATCATAGAGGTCAGGCGCAAACGCAAGGTAGCCTTGTGATGCTAGTCTGTCAGCGTATCCTTTGAAGAAATCGTTGAGTCCCCACCAGGCATGAAGAACCAGAACTGCGCCTTTCGGGTGCGATGGAACGGCTAGATATCCACGTGCTCGCTTCGCTCCTGCTTCGAAATCAACCATCCGATTCGACGTGTTAACCAACAAGGCTCTAACGTCTGCTAATAGTGGAGGTCCTCAAAGCCTTTTCGGATAACGACAGCTCGAAAGCATCAGTCATTCTTGGAGATGAGAAGCATTGCATTTTCTCGGGAGGAGAAGCTAGCTTCTTGCTGATCGACGAATCTTCTCTCGAGTCTCTGGAGAGACTTTGAGAGTGGGATGCGCCTGCGTCACATGAACATCGACAAGCTTCAACATCTCGTCCGGGGAATGGACACCCTTGATCTCGAAGTCGCATTCTTTCAACATGAAATCTTTGCACTTGAATTGAATCGTCAACTTGACGCAGAGACCCTGTCGAAGTTGTCCTTCATAAGCGTGGAGGAGGGAAAGATTGTTGGAACAACAAACGAGGTTTCGTTTTCCAAAAAAGCTGGCTGAGACGGACCCCTAGCGGACGATGGCTTAGGCGGATGAAAAACAGGAAGGGTTGACTGCGGGATGTTAACTTGCGACTAGTCCCGTAGTCTGCCCATCGCTTGGACTATTGGTTCACGGCGAGTTGATGACTGGAACGAGCGAAGCTTCTCACTGTTTCCGTTTCCACTTGGCTTTACGAGAGTGCTGACTTTGACCCAGTCAGGAATGATCACTGCTCTGATCAATTCTTGAACAGTTATTCCTCGGTCAGTTGCTTCTGTCATCAGTAGTTTGAAGTTCTCATCGCGCAGGGAGAGCATGAATTTTGCCAATCTATCACCGATAAAGGGAAGGTGTTCACAGGCGCCAGTTCATATAAGCATTTCTGGAAAAAAGTAGAAACTTTTGTCCGCTAGTATGGAGAATCATTACTCACACCAACACCTATCAGTTCCTACCCATACTTGAAAACCAAACAATAGCTTTGGGGACGATGGTCGATGAGAGAGAGAATAGAGCTTCACCTCAACGAAGCTCCGAAGCTTCACAATCCAATCCTCATAGCCGGCCTACCTGACAGCGGCCGAGTCGCCAAGATAGTACTCGACCATCTCATCAAGACACTCAAGGCCGTCCCGCTCGGCTATCTCTACTCAGACTATCTGCCCCCTCGAGTCCTGCTCAAACCTGACGGGACCCCGGAACTGATGAAACACGAATTTTACTACTGGCTCAACACGGACAGCACTGATGGAGGAGGCCATGATCTTGTTCTCTATACCGGTGATGCCCAGCCAATACTCCCTGAAGGAGCCTTCCGATTATCCGACGCAGTCGTCAACCTCGCACAACAGCTAGGAGTAGAAACCCTAGTCACTGTGGGCGCTTTCATTACGGGCCGAATCAGTGACAATCCGAAAGTCTACGGAGCCGCCAGCGAGAAGGATCTTGTCAAGGAGCTAAAGTCACTTGATGTTGAGATCATCGACAGCGGCGCTGTGACCTGGATGAATGGGCTCATTCCTGGCCTCGCCAAGGTTCGAAACCTCAAGGGACTATTCCTATCTGGCGAGACCTCAGGCTTCATGGTCGACCCAAGAGCCGCCATGCTAATCCTCCGAGTCCTAATCCGGAAACTAGGATTGCAGATCGAGATGAAGGAACTTGAGGCTCAGGCTAAAGAGATCGACGATGCGCTCAAGGAAGGATCCGACAAGGACTCTCAGGCAGCCCAATCGAGCAAAGCAAAGTATGTCGGATAGAACCCTATCACATCAGGCGCGCATATTCTCTATCCTATGACCCCGTAGGCTAGGAGGATCAAGCCAGTCCAGAACAGGGCGAACATTGCCGGGAGCACGACAGTGAAAAACCAGAACCCGGCCCGGTGAGGAACGCCCTCGACGAGGTTGTGATACTGCATCAGGGCCCCATCCTCGTCATGCTTCTCGAAGAAATCCACCACCCTCGCCCGGAGCATTGTGATGATGATCCAGAGGATGAGCAGAGATATTCCGAACGTCGCGAAAAGCAGGACTATGCCGCGATTGTCCAACCTCGTGGCAGCGAGGGAGACGGCGAAGGTCTCGCTCACAAGGAACATGGCCCTGTAGTTCTGGAGCACAGTCTCGTGATGCCCAAACTGGTCGACCGCGTCTCTGTGATTGACTGCGAAGGCCATCGAAGCTGGAGCTCCGCACGCAGGGCAGAACTTGAAGTCCGGCAGGTCCATAGGAGCCCTGCACTTGCGGCAAAGAGTGACCATGGGTATCCGGATAGAACACCGAGCTATATCTGAGACCTACGCGGTTTCTCGACATGGCAGCGAGCAGGCCCAGATTGGAACTAGTCGAAACGGCAAGGGACAGAATCAGCATCTCAGCAGATTTTCCCCATCTCAGCCCAGCCCTGCTCTTTGACTATTGGACAAGTGCGGAACTGCTCGAGAAATGGTGGCCTCCAGCAGCGGAGTTAGAGCCCAGGGTCGGCGGGACTTACCATTTTTCCTGGCCCAAACAAGACTGGCATCTACGGGGCAAGTATACCATGTTCGACAGAGGGAAGACGCTAGGCTTCACATGGAAATGGGACCATGAATCCACCGACGTAACAAGGGTCACACTACGTTTCCAGTCAATGCCGAAAGACGGAACAAGGCTCACTCTTCAGCACGAAGGCTATTCGAAGAGTTCGGAAGCGAAAAAGACAAGGGACGAACACGTAGAAGGCTGGACCTTCTTTCTGCGGAAGCTCCAAGAGCAGGTCTTGGATCCGTCTTCCTCCTCCTAACGGTCCTCGAGGGGCCCTAGTGTAATATTTGTAGCACGTGGGGTCTAATCCTTATAAGCAAGTAACAGCTGTTACTATACGGTAACAAATATGCAAACCGACATGAATTTCCCGACCTATGTATTCGCGACCGTTAACTCGGGCCGCAGTACTAAAGTGGTCGAGGAGCTAAAGCGCAACAGCCAGATCGACCTCATCGCACCAGTAACAGGCAGATACGACCTAGTCCTACGCCTGAAACCCAATACACCACACAACATCTACCAGACAGTCAAAGAAATCCGCAATATCAGCGACATACGCACGACCGACACTCACACCGGCTTCGACGGCATGCAGCCGACCAAGAAGCTCGAGAACCAGATGGCTCTCGGATTCTCTCTATTGAACGTACAGCATAACACAGCCGAGAATACAATCAAGCAGCTCAGCAACATTCCAGGCTTCATCGAAGCATCCACAGTACCAGGACAGTTCGACATAGTAGCACTCTGGCAAGCAAGAACCTCTGAAGAAATCGTGAAAGCCTCTTTTGAGAAAGTTAGCAATCTCGAAGGCGTCTTCAGCAGCGAGACACTTCTCGCTCACGTACCATTCTTCAAAGCGTAAACATCCGAATATAGCTCCCTCGACCTCCCCCCTTTTTTTCGGGTCCGAAATTATGCTGACTAGATAACCACGCCGCATTTCGACGATTACAGAAGAAGCGATCTCGGGTTCTTCACCAACCGGGACCCGAGGCAAAGCGCGGTTCCCCAAGGACTTTGTTCGGCACACTTGGGTGGACCCGCCTAGTTGGATTTCCGTGCAGGACAGGACACTTGCACTAATTGTAGGAAACCCATAAGGAGTTAGACCATGAGTATGTCCGACTCATACTAATGACGCGTCATGATCAGTTCTGATTATCGAGTAATTATTGGCGACAGCAGTCGGATGACTGAGGTCGACGATGGATCGGTCCATCTTGTTGTAACTTCGCCGCCGTATCCGATGGTGGGGATGTGGGACGATTTCTTCACCGAGGTCTCAGCATCCTCCTATGATGCCATGCACCAATACCTCAATCAGATCTGGCGAGAGGTCGAACGAGTACTCATACCGGGCGGAATCGCCTGTATCAATGTTGGAGACGCGACTCGGACCCGGGACGGGATCTTCCACCTCTACCCTAACCATTCAAGAATCATTGAGAACTTCGAAAAACTAGGATTCATTACCCTACCCTATGTATTGTGGAAGAAACCTACCAATAGACCCCACTACAAGGGAAAAGGAGCGTTCCTCGGATCAGGATTCCTTCCCCCGAACGCTTACGTGACTCTCGACATGGAGTACATCCTCATCTTCCGAAAAGGCCCACCTCGAAGCTTTCCACCAAAAGACCCGCAGCGGTATCAGAGCAAGTTCACAAAGAAGCAACGCGACGAATGGTTCTCACAAGTCTGGAAAGTAGGGGGTGCAAGACAGGACATTGAGGGGCTCAAGAGGAGAGTTGCTGCTTTTCCAGAGGAGATTCCAAGGAGACTGATCAGCATGTTCTCTATTCGGGGAGACACGGTCCTAGACCCTTTCCTCGGGTCCGGGACAACTCTCAGAGTAGCGATGGACCTTGACCGGAAATTCGTCGGCTACGAAAAACTCCCCCAGCTATTTGAGATCATAAGAGGGAAACTTGGAGTCAAACAGAGAATGGTTGAGTTTCTAGAACATCAACCGGTCATGAACGAGATCCTGGGTCAGCTCGGACCAGTCGGTTAGTCGTTCTCGAAAACCATAACGTCCTTTGTCTTCTTCACCATGTCGCCGAAGACTCCCTTGTATCGAGTCGCACGGATCGGAGTATCGTCAATGTAATGATACTCGTCTCCTTCTTTGCGCCTAGGCTTGCCGAGGATCAACTGGTGATATTTCACCCCGTTCTTATCTAACCAGTCGCGAGTAGCTTTCTTGTGGTCTTCTGTTCTTGCGGTAAAGAAGCAGATGAAGTGTCCCTGGTCATACCATTGGTTGATCTTCCTGATCGAGTCAGGATATGGTGGTGCGGATGACATTAGTTCGGGATGCTCGTTGTCCACGTGTTCGCAGATGACTCCGTCGATGTCGATGATGAATATCTTCCTCAATCGAGATTCGCAGATGGATACAGTAAGGAATGCTTAGAATGTTTCTGATTTAGCTAGCTAGATAGATCGATCTGACCAGTCTAGGTACCGCGCGAAGGTTGGGAACTCGATAATCAGGATCTTCTCCCCGGTTGCCCCTGCGATTAACGATGACACTGATCATCCCAACGGCCTTCGCTCCCGCGATATCGGTCCTGGGATTGTCGCCGATGTAGACGCTCTCTCTGGGTTGCACTCCGAGTTTCTTCGCGATGAGCGTGAACGATTCATGGCCGGGCTTTACCCTTGGAGTGTCTTCGCCAGAAACAACGATGGCCTGGAACAGATTATGAAAGGGGACTTGTTGTATTCTCTTCCTCTTCATCCCCGGCGTCCCGTCGCTGTCCGAGACGAGACCCAGCTTGTAGCCGGCTTGTTTCAACTTGCGCACGGTTGGCTCCGCGTCTCGGAAGGGGGGACTGTTCGCGGCATAGACCCTCCAGTACTGTAGCGTCAGCTCGTGGATCCATTTCGGATCCATTCTCTTCAGTCTCAGTTCGTTGAACAGAGTCTTCCACCATACGTCTCTATTGTATCGGAATTTTCGTCCTAACATTTCCCTGTCGACGTGCTGGAGATGTTTGAATAGTCGAACATAGCCGATGGAGTCGCCGGTCTTTTTTTTCAGCTGTTTTGAAACAAGCTTCGCTATGGTCAAGAGTGCTAGTCTCGCACCGATCTTCGATCTGAGTAGTGTGTTGTCTAGGTCAAAGACGACTGCTTCGATATTCCGGGTTTGAATGGCCGCTGCCGTCCTCTAGTTGTATGTCTCGGGTCTTCTGTCAGCGAACCGTTCTCTACGCAGCCGGTTGTGGAGAGAGAGGTCGATTTCCGCGATCGCAAATCCCTCTCCGAGTGTAGAAACGGATGTTATACTCGGGTGGGAGATCTTGGTCCGAGGGTCTTCTCTTAGGCTTATGATCATGCTGTGGCCATTGAACCAGGGCGGAGCGTATACGTTCGGGGCGACAATTGGCATGCGATTCTCTAAGCAGCGCACAGTCACGTACTGTTGCCATGGCTCTATTCCTGATTTGACGATTCTCGACGGACAGAGCACCAGTTCAGCTCCTCCCAGCGCATAGATGCGGGACGGTTCAGGAAAGTCGACGTCGTAGCAGACAAGTATGCCAATCTTGTAGCCCTTCAACTGGAAAATGGGATAGGAGTTTCCAGGTTTGGCGTATTTTCTCTCGAAACCGAAAAGGTGGACCTTGAACTGTCGCCCGATCAGCGTCCCATCTTGTCCAATAACCGGGCAGCTTAGCCGGACCTGACCCTTGACCCTTTCATAGAACGCTCCCCCTACAATAGCAACTCCATACTCTTCAGCGAGCGACTGCAGCCCCGGCAGAGGACTCACGGGTGTCGGAATCGTCTTCTCCGGCAGCCAGTGCTCCGGTAGACATATGATGTCTACTTCCTTCTCGGCAGCCTTCTTGGCGAGTGCTATTGCGTCCCTGATTGTTTTCTCGACGGAGGTCTCAACCGGCCTGACCTGCACCGCCGCTGCACGGATGACCTTCCTCGACATTAGAGAAACAGCTAGACTAGTCCTTCATTCTCTTAATCGCGAGATCCACTAGTTGCCGGGCGACTTCTCGCTTCTCAGCTAGAGGAATATGCACGACTTTCTTCCGGTCATCCACGACATACAGCTCGTTCGTGTCCGCCTGGAAACCGACGCCCTCGTGTCCGACATCGTTTGCCGCTACCAGGTCCGCATTCTTTTCGTGTATTACCCTGTACGCTTCATCAACTAGCTCTTCATCGGACACGTCGTGTTCGGTCTTGAAGGCGACGAGAAACGTTTTCGGGCTGGCTCGTCGGATCTCCGTTAGTATCTTGGGAGTTGCCTGCAGTTCCAAGCTGATCCGCGGCTTCTCGCGGGTCTTGATCTTTTTCTGCGAGACTGTCACGGGCCGGTAGTCGGTGGGCGCACCAGCAGCGAAGACCATGTCGGGCGCGGCCTTGTTGAGTTCTCCGAGAACCGCTTCTAGAAGCTCGCTGGTGCTCTCAACTCTGATGGTTCTAATTCCTGATGGTGGAGTTACTGTCCCGGGACCAAGTATCAATGTCGTGTCCGCGCCACGCGAAGCAGCCTCCTGGGCGATGGCCAAACCCATCTTTCCAGAACTACGATTAGTCACTACTCGAACAGGATCTATGTGTTCGATTGTCGGGCCAGCTGTCACCAAGACCCGTCGGCCCTCCAAATCTCTACTCTGACTAGCGGACAATCGGGCAATCACCGAACGAACTATCTTCTCGGTAGAGGCAATCTTGGCCTTTCCCTCCAAGACCTCCGGCTCGATGAATCCTACTCCAATCTTCTTCAGCCGAGAAATGTTCTCCTGGACAATCGGGTGGTCGTAGAGGGGCTCGTGCATTGCGGGTGCGATGAGTATCGGTATCCGGGACCCTATCGCTGTTGCAGCAACTGTGGTAACTGGCGTGTCGTCAATTCCCGAGGCTAACTTTCCTATCGTGTTGGCAGTGGCAGGCGCGACAAGAACTAGGTCAGCGTGACCAACACTTTTTCCTCCGAGCGCAATATGTTCCAGCTTACCTGTAAGACGGGAGACAACAGGGTTTCCCGTTGCCCATTCAAGAAGGTCCGAACCAACCATCTTCTCGGTTGACGGAGAGATGACAGCGTGAACATCGGCTCCATGACGCATAAGCTCGCGCGCAATCTCAGGCGCTTTGAACGAAGCAACACTACTCGTCACAAGCAATGCGATCTTCTTTCCAGCGAGTTCTCTTCCCTTGGAGGAAGTGATGTCCTTGGAAGGATGGCTCAAGGCGGACCGGTCTCGTCTACCTCTTCAAGCGTCCAGTCTCGTACGCATCGTCCAATAGCTGAATTATCTCGTTAAGGGTGTACTTGCCGGCACTCGATGGAATCCTTCGCAGTATGTCTGGCAAGGCTGGGAGCATTGAACGGACAAAACTGGGAATCTTGTCATACATAGCCTGAACACCAGTTATGATCTCTGCAGCGTCCTTTTCGTTGATACTGTTACCTTTCAGCTTCGTCTTGGCGCTCTTCGTGCTCATCAGACTCACTGCTTGACTAGCCTCTCCAACAAATCTTCAACATATAACGAATCCTTCAGTCGAGTCTTCATGCTATGCAGACTCCTCTAGATTCTGCAAAGGAATAGACTCCTTTTAGCGAGGCAAAGTTGGCGCGGGGGAACCGCCGAAGGCTGGCAGCGTCGTCTGGATCGAACGCTGCTGGATGGTCCAGTAGTGCCATTTCCTCCAGAGCCGACGAGAGAACATAATGAACAGGAGGTCCGCGGCAACTATTAGCCAGTTTCCGATTCCGATGCTTGCAATTATGCCAAAGGCTGCGATCGGAAGGAGCAGGCCTACTCCGAGCGCCACTTTCTGTTGCTGGTTATCCGCTGTTCCCATCGACTTGTACGCTCTTGTTAGGATGAATACGGCCAGAAATATATCCAATAGGAACGGTATTTCTGGAGGAAGATTCGCTCCAGCCGCTATTCCTCCGGCAAAGAGCGTCGCGGGAAACAGTAGTACCCCGACGAACGCAAACTTGCGCGGACCCCATTTAGGTAGACCAGCGTTCGTCTTGAGGAAGTTGGCTGGAAGTCTTCTGGCCAAGACGACGAATATCGCGGCGACTAGCCCAGAGAAGAGAAGTAGGGGTCCGCCCGGGTTGTAGCCTGAATAGATTCCGGATACAAATCCGAACAGGAAGATTGAGTCGAGGATGAGAATTAGCATTGTTGCAGATAGTCGTGCCCCAGAAACTAGGCTCTTGGACTTTAGCTCTGGAAAAACAAGTCCGAACAGGAATATTGGCAGCCCGATGCTGTAGACTGAATGGAATATCATGAGTCCAACCGCCCAGACCCAGTTTACTCCCAGCCAGTGACCATAGAAACCGAGGTTCCCGACAGGGCCTGCTTTCGAATAGAAGAGCGTCCAGAGGTCTAATCCTTCCTCCACGATTCCATATGCAACTCCAAGAAGGAAGACCGAGGCCCAGCCTTTTTTCCATCGGATCATAGCCTCACGAGCCAAGAGGACACCTGAGCCGTAGAGTCCGAGATTTGCTGCGAGAAACAGGAAGAAGACGGGAGGAAAAAGGACCAGCAGAGTAAGCTGGCTAGAAGCGGAAAGGTACTCCGGAATACCCGGGGTCAGAAGAAGAAGGAACAACAGAGGATGGGATTTTAGATAATGGATAAGCCTGGAAGTCACTCCTCTAGATGGCTCGAGCTTCGAAGGGATGCTCGTGAACTCTGACATAGCTGCGCTTCACGTAGAGTAGGAGACCTGCACTGTCCGAGAGATCAATATGGTGTATCCATCCTTTCAGGACGTGAGGACCGTTCTTCGGATCTGTGTTCATGCGACTATGGTTGACGGGGTTCATCGTTGAGTGATCGTTAGGGTTGTCGCCACCTTGCAACGCGCGATGTTACGGTCAAGGCGAGTCCGAGAGATACTAGGATTAGGAGCCAGCCTGTGAGCGGGGACCAGTATGGCAGGTTCGGGGCGGTTCCCATGCGTTTCGTATGAGCAACGCTGCATTTGTTGTCGGGATCGCGTAGGCGAGCAGTAGAATGTTGTGTGGAAGTATCTCGGCCGGATAGAAGACAGGTGGGAGTATTCCTACGATTACGCTGAGGAGTAGTCCTGACTGCCATCCGTTTCGAAGGTTCGATGTGAATGTTGACACTAGGTAGCCGATGGCTGATGAGAATAGCCAGACTCCGACAAGGCAGAATAGGACAACTGGTAGGGCTATGATCGGGAGTCCAACGTAGATGAGAAGTGGAATTAGGACGATCAGAGCAGGAGAGGCGAAGAATAGTCCAGCGAATGCTATTCCTAGCAAATAACCAAGTTGGTTGACGGGGCTAGCGACGAAAAAATCCTGTAGTTTCGTCTCCAATCGGTACCAAGTTGCATCTCCCGCAAGTCCGGTGCCTACTGTTGACAGTATGAGTAGTAGCGAGCCGATGACGCCTACCGTGAATGCTCGTCCACCGGTAGTCACGGTTATGATGAAGAGTAGGCTGAAAGGGGTGGCGAACAGCCAGACGAGACTCATCAGATTCCTACGGAGCCAAGTAACTGACAGCATGTAGCCTATTATGACCGCAGCACGGAACTGTCTGGTTGCTCTCATTCCTCTTCTCTCCCGACAAGATCTACGAACAGATCTTCTAACGATACTCTTGCAAGACCAACGTCAGAGCCTCGTCTGATCGCTTCGTCTGCCAGCTCTCTCCCTCGTTGCTCATCAGTCAGAACTCTGAACCTCTCCGCGAGTTTCACCACTCGACCGTAGCCGCTCAGTTCCTCCGAGGAGAATGTGGAGCCAACGATGTCAACGCGGACCCGCTCGTTCACATTTCGCAGAAGGTCGGCGGGTTTTCCCGACAGAACCTTGCGTCCGTGATCGATTACCGCAACCTCATTCGACAGTATCTCAGCTTCATCGATGTAATGGGTCGTCAGAAGTATGCTTCGTCCCGCCTTCTGAATCTCGTTTAGCACTCCCCATATTCGACGCCGACTAACCGCATCGAGACCTAGGGTTGGTTCGTCTAGGAATATGAGTTCAGCATCAGTGGCCACGGCCATTGCGACTCGGACCCGTTGTCTAAGTCCCCCCGACAGAGTGTCGGCCGGCTGGTTACGATATTGTTTCAACTCCAATTGTTCAATCGTCTTCTCCGCACGGCTCCGCGCCTCGTCTCGCGACATTCCCCTGGCCAAGAGGGAGAGGTAGATGTGGTCCCAAGGGGTGAGAGGTCCGATGGTGCCTCCCTCCTGTGGCACGACGGCGACCTTGCTCCGGATCTCAAATGGTTCATCCCGAGCATCATGTCCTAGTACAAGGATCGTGCCCTTTGTCGGCATCAGTTGCGTTGCTGCGATTCTCAGAAAGGTGGTTTTGCCGGCGCCGTTGCGGCCGAGGAGGGTGAAGATCTCGCCGCGACCGATTGAGAGGCTGATGTCTGAGAGGGCTTGTGTCTTAGAACGGTGGTAGGTCTTTGATAGGGAAACGGCTTCTATTGCGTTCAAACTCGTAACCAGCCATATTCTAATCCACA
>JAJPJY010000119.1 GCA_021323995.1 bacterium
AACGAACAGGTTTGCAATGCCCGCCTACTCTTTAGGAGCAAAAAAGCCGAAGATTCACGGCACCGCCGTTCTCGCTCCATCCGCGACCATAATCGGCGACGTCGTCATTGGACCCCGAACCAGTATTTGGCCTGGAGCGGTCATTCGAGGAGACTACGGCTATATCAGAATCGGCTCCGACTGCAGCATCCAAGACAACGCAGTAATTCACTGCTCAGCAGAGAATCCTACTATCATCGGGAACGGTGTTACAGTGGCGCACAGCGCTGTAGTACACGCCTGCCGCGTGGGAGATGAGTGTCTTATCGGAGTCGGAGCGATAATATTCGACGGGGCGAGGATAGGCACCCACACTATTCTTGGAGTTGGATCCACTGTACTCGGCGGGGGAAGAATCCCTCCCCGGTCGGTAGCGGTAGGCGCGCCAGCGAGAGTCATTCGAAACGCGACGAAAGGCGATCTTCGGATGATCACTGAATCCTACAAGGCCTACGTCCAAATGGCTCGAAAGTATGTCAAATCTGAAGCATTCAAGCAGGCTGTCGGATAGTTCAACCATTACAGTGTAAACGTGGAAATTGGTTATATCTCGCGAACATCGATCCAAGGTTAGACGGCGATGATTGATCAAAGTTACTCGGACTACCAATGATCGAGAAGGCATTTGCCTGAGCCGTCGAATAGATCCATCAATGGACTAGACTGGTCTGAGCGAGGTCTGAAACAATATTCCTCAATGTCTTCCATGAACGCCGCACTATGGCTGGGAAGTCTCCGTGTTCCGTGTAATAGTCCCTAAGAAATTTGACAGTGATCGGGTCATGAGCATAACCGGATCCCACCTCTCCGTAATGCTTTTTGATCTCCTCAATTCGGCCATCGCGGTGAACCTTGGCTAGGATGCTTGCAGCAGACACAACGGGAAAGTTGATGTCAGCCTTATGCTCCGAGACTATTCGTGGAGTATAGCTTAGACAGTCTAGAATGTTATTCTTGAACCTGTCAGTTCTAGTATCAGATGAGTCGACATATGCGACGTCAGGCTTCAAATTCTCGATCACTTGCGCCATGGCTTTAGCCTCTAGAAGATTCAGTCTCTGGAACTTTGGGGCGCGATTCACAATGGTATCTAACTCTCTGGCCCCAAGCTCGATGATATGGTAGTCGTCCACGACTCCGTGAATCTCTTTGGAGAGTCGGGTCCTGATTTGGGGAAGGAGCATTTTCGAGTCTTTCACTCCAAGCAATCGCAGTTCGTCAACTTTCTTCTCGTCGATTAAAATCCCCGCTATCACTAATGGTCCAATGACGGGTCCCCTCCCGGCATCGTCAACTCCGCAGACTCTCAACTGTCACTCGACTCTAGCGTCTAGTCCACTCGTCGATGTATCCGGTTACTTTGCGAAAGATGTCTTCTCGATTATCCTTGGTTATTTCCAACTGGATGCTATTGGGACGTACCTGCTCGACCTCTGAGTAGCGGGATCCGAGTTTTACAGTCACAACGGTAGGAGTCTCTTCCTTCAGAATGCTTGAGATTGCATCTCTGAACGCTGAGCTAGTCATCTCCATGGGACCTATCTCGTCCACGAGGATCAGGTCGGCGGGTCCTTCTATTGCACGTTCGAGTGCCCGCACTCCAATGTTTTCAAGATCCTCAGAGACCACATGGTATGATCCAATTCGTGGGCCGACTGTGGAGGATTTTCTTGCAAGCCATCCCTCCTTGCCGGTTGCAAGATCCGTAATCCTGAAACCTATCCGTTGACCTTTGTCAAGCATCTCACGCGTGCTCATTCCATGAATCCGCTCTCCCTTTGCTGAATAGTGTGCACAGAGCTGGGTGACGGTTGTTGTCTTTCCGACTCCAGGTGCGCCGGTAAGCAAGATGACTTTCAATTCTTTGTGGGAGGTTGATACCAATGGGCTTTGAAACGCAGCCCCAGGAAGTAGATCTCGGAGCTTTCAGGGCGGCTCGCTTTCGGTTTCAGTAATCTGCTCTTCTCGAAGAGTAGAGCTGCGTCGTCCTGAAGTCGTTTCAATTCTGGGCCATGAAAGAGTTTGATGAGTGCGTTCCCGTGGTAGTCAAGGACTTTTTCCGCGATTTCCACGGCTCTCCTAGCAAGATCGACCTGCCTTGCATGGTCCACATCCCATGCTCCTATGATGGAAGGAGCCAGGTCAGATAGTACAGCATTAGCGGGTCCTCCTAACAATGAAATGATACGGTCCGATATGTCTTCCGAGTAAACGTCCATGTTCAGCACCTTAACGTTGTCAGCTACGGGTTGAATGTCCTTGATGTCGATGCCCAATACTGTACCATTTGGTCCCACTGTTTCTCTCGCCACTTGTAACCATCCCCCCGGTTGAGCTCCCAGATCGACAACCCGCTGATCGGGCTTGATCAGATTGTATGTTCTGATCGTTTGTTGCAGCTTGTAAGCTGATCTGCTTCTATAGCCTCGGATCCTGGCCAGCCGGTAGTACTGGTCTTTCCTCCTCTTTTGCAGCCACGAGTTTGTCATGATCTGGGAACAATTGTCTAGCTTATTCGGGACCCGTCCGGGACGTCTCGGTCTATCGTGAGCAAAGCCAGCTTGTCTCCCTCGGAGGCTGCGAGTAGCATTCCTTCAGACCTCTCCCCTGCGAAAGTTGTCTCTTTCATGTTTGCGAGAAAGGCGATGCGTTTGTGGAGTAACTCTTCGGCTTTGTAAAAGTCGACTAGGCTAGTTACCGTCTGCTTTTTACCGTGCGTCCCCATGTCAACGATTACCCTGTAGAGCTTGTTGGTCCGGGGAACTCTTGACACTTCGACTATTGTTCCCACTCTGACTTCGAGCCGTTTGAACTCGTCTATCGTGACTTTTTCTCCAGAGTCATCCATGTTGTTCGGAGTCTCATTTCGCGATTTAAGATTTGGAGCCTAGTTCTTTGCGCGGGGTCCTACAATCACAGTCGATAATCGAGAACTGTCAAGGTATTTGTCTCCCATCATTTGAAGGTCCTCCCTTGTAATTTTCGAGAACAGTTGCCTTCTCTTCTGGAAATAGTCCAGCCCGAGGCGGAAGTGTGCCAAGTTATGGCTGGTCCTTGCGACGCCTTCGGTAGATTCCAGCTCCATCAACGCAGAGCCGAGCTGGTTCTGCTTCGCATCTTCTAACTCCTGCTCACCAACAAGTTCCTTTTGGACCCGTTCAATCTCCTCCTTCATCAGCTCCCAAGCCCTGGTCACGTTGCGCGGGTTCACGCCTGCTAGTGCAGTCCAGTTTCCACCCGCGAGTCCCGCACTGATGAACGAAGAACAGGAGTAGGCTAGACCCTCTTTGTCTCGGACTCTCTGGCCCAGGCGGCCCATGAATCCGAGTTCACCGAGAATCGCATTTAGCAGGTTCAACGCCTCGTAGTCAGGGTCTGTTCTTGCAGTCGCGATTCCTCCGATCAGAATGTCGGCCTGTGTCTTGTGTGGCATGACTATCTCTTTCTTCGTCGGTGCGGGCGACTCCTTCTGTCCGTTTCTCTTCAGGTCTATTCCTTTCTTTACTTCTCGTTCGCCGAAGGTTTGTCGAACCCATTTGATCTCGTCGTTTTTCTTGAGCTGTCCCGCAAACGCGACTATGACAGGGGCACGTGCAACCACGTCGTCAAAGTAGTTCTTGACATTAGTTCGGTCGATCCGCTTAACGGTCTCAGCGGTGCCGAACCTGTCTCGTCTGTAAGGGTGGCCAGGTGGATAGACAAAGCTCGAGAGTTCTTTCATTCCGCGCCGTGTTGTATCATCGTCTCTGAGTCGAATGTCTGTAAGCAGTCCTTCCTTCTCACGGTTTACGTCCTTTTGGCTAAACGCAGGTTTTGTGAGACAATCGGATAATATCCCCAGGACTCGTTTGGTCCAGGTGCTTGTCATCCGCGCTTGGAAGACAATACTGTCCTGGGAGTTTCTGAATGATATCGCTGCACCGACAGACTCTAGCATGTCGGCGATCTTTGTTGCGGTTAGGTTTCTGTTTCCCCGGATTAGCAGGCGAGTGGTGAGTTCTGCTATTCCAGATCTCACTGGCGGTTCGGACGAAGTTCCAGCTAAAAGGCTCCCGTGAACTGCGACGGTAGGGTTGCCTGATGTTTCATAGAGCAGGCATCTGGTTCCCGGAGCTGGGTCTTGCTCCTCGACAAGCTTAGGAAGGTCTGTATCAAGAGTCATGATTATTCCGTACCCCAGCACATCTACAGACCGTCCGATTCTGTTCCGTTAGGTATGTGGCCGCTATGTGTGATACTTTCTGCGGAGTGATCTTCTCAAGTTTCTGGATAAGCCCGGCCATTGTTTCTAAGGAGGCTATCATCTCGAAGATTCCTATTACGAATCCTTGACGTGCGGTACCGTCCAATGTATACGCGTATTGAGCCTTGATCTGCGCAATTGCCCTTTCGAGCTCGTGCCTGCTCGGTGGGGATCGCTGTATCTTGTCTATCTCATCCAACAAGAGTTTTTCAGCCCTGTCGATCGAGACCCCGTCCCAGACCGTAACATCGAGTGCGAAAACTGATGGATCGATAGTCGGCCAGAACTCGGAGTTCGCCTCGCTGGCGATCTTCCGCTCAACAAGTGCCCTGTAGAGTCTAGCGCTTCTGCCTGAAGCCTGGCCTGGGCCGAATGCAAAGAGCCGGGACCCACTTAGGACTGCGTCGAGCATTATCAGCCCATAGATGTCTTCACTTCCGAACGGCGGTGTATGATAGGCTACTTTGACATAATCTGCCTCAGAGGGCGCGTGAATCTCGACTCGCCTTTCGCCTGATTGAGCAGGCTCGTCCACGTGGACATCATGAGGCGGATCGGTCTTGGTTAGTGGCCCAAAGTATTCTTGTATTTTTGGAAGCATTTTCTTGGCAGAAGAGGGTCCTACGACTACAAGCATCGCATTGCTCGGGGTATAGTATCGTCGATAGTGATCGAAAAGGTCGTCTCGAGTGATTCTCAGAAGATCTTGTTTCAGTCCTCCTTCTGACCATCTGTAAGGATGGAATCTGAATGCGGACAGGTAGAGCTCTTCTGTCGCTAGGAATTCTGGATCGTTCTCGTTGCCCTCCCTCTCCGAAACAACGACGGTTCTTTCTGATTCGACTTCTCTTGGGTCGAAGGCCGCGTTCATCATCCTCTCAGATTCGATCAAGAGACCCTTCTCTATCTGGTCGGCTGGGAGGATTTCGTAGTAGGCAGTGAAATCCTTGGAGGTGAACCCGTTGTATTCGCCTCCGACGTTGGTGACCAGTCGGCCGATGTCGCCCTTGTTGAGCTTGCCTCCTCCCTTGAAGAGCATGTGCTCGACCCAGTGGGAGATGCCTGTGACTCCAGGCCTTTCATTTCTCGATCCGACTCTGTAGATCGCCCATGCTCCCGAGACCGGTGCGTTGGGAATCTCGCGAATGAGGACCTTCAGCCCGTTGTCCAGAACGTGGCGGCTCGCTTGCAGCTCTTTGAAGAGAGATATTGACTCCGCCAAATTTTCACGTTAACCTTCACGAGTCATTTTTTCAATTGAGTTGTGAGCTCTTCAAATTGGGACTGAGTTATAGCGTCCATGTCGAGAAGTCTTTCTGCAATCTGGGAGATTCGAGTCACTGAATGCAGCGTTACTCCTTCCTTTTGGAGGTGCTCGCGCCCCCCCTCCTCTCGATCGACGAGGACCAGAGCCTGGTCGACAACTCCGCCTTCGGCCCTGAGGGTCTGCAAGGCTCCGAGAACATTGTGACCCGTAGTTATCACGTCGTCGACAAGTAGGATCTTATCACCAGGGGCAAGCATGCCTTCTACCATCTTTTCTCGTCCGTGATGCTTGACCTCCTTTCTCACGTAAACTAGCGGCTTTGAGACTGAATAGGCTAGGACACTAGCCCACGGAAGTCCTCCAGTTGGTATCCCTCCTATCTTATCGATGATCGGAATGGTTTTGGTCGCTTTCACTAGGAGTTCGATCGAGGTTCGGAACGCGTCGGGAAAGCTTGGAACTATACGGAGGTCAAGATAGTATGGGCTGAGCTTGCCACCCGAGAGGGTAAAGACTCCGAACTTTAGAGCACCGGTGTGAATCAGAATCTTTGGTAGCTCTTCATCTAATGATCTTGGCAAGCCAATCAACACCTGGGACTTTCGAACCGCTTTGGCCGGTTCGCGGCTGGTATAGCGATTTAAAGGCAAGCCCGTTGACCGATTGCGGGACGCTTATTGGAACTATGGTTGCCTTACGGGCGGACTGAGATTCCGGTTCGGATTCCGGACGATAATTTCTACCGAATCGTCGAGCCCACTAAGCCTGTAGGGGCCAAGAGTGTCGCTACACTGGTCGAGAATGCCTTGGACAATCCTGTCGGTGGAGTTCACCTGAGAGACATGGTCAAGCCTGGAGCTCAGGCTGGTATTATCGTAGACCCGATTATTCCATTGGAGGCATGGCGCGAAGCGGTCAACGCGATTACTTCAAGGCTGTCGGCGATGGGAGTGGCGAATACGAAGGTATTCGTCCGAAAGCGATTGTCCGTCACAGATTCTACGCAGAATGATCTACAACACCTAGACCCCCTTCAGAACTCTTTTACGGAGATTGGAAAAACGCCGATGGGAACCCCGGTTGATCTAGACCCTGATTTGTTAACGTGCGAAGTGAAGGTTATGGTCAGCCTCGCGATGCCGCACTTTGCAAGCGGGCTCACGGGGGGACCTGCGGCTGTAATTCCCTCCAGCTCTTCCATGAGGTCAATAGCGAAGAATCGTTCTCTCCTTACCAAAGGCTTTCCCGCACCCCTCAACACGACGGATAATCCAGCGTTATCCGATTCCTTCGATGCATGCAAGCTTGCAGGCCCAATTTACAATGTCACTTTTCTCCCCGATGGTTTGGGAGGAGTTACCGAGGTGTTGAGCGGAGAGCTTGAGTCCGTCTTCAGGGAGTCAGCATCAAACTATGACAAGGCTCACAGTCCTAGGCTAGAGCGGAAACTGGACATCATAGTGGTCTCGGGGGGCAGCCTCTTGGGAATGGATCTGTATCACGCGATACGGGTGATAGTCAACGTCTTGGGTGCCCTCAGAAAAGAGGGAACTATTATTCTCGTAGCAGAATGCTCGAGGGGAATCGGGGACTCAACGTTTCTTGAATATGCTCGGAGGTTTCCGGAACGCAAGGACCTTGCTACAGAGTTGAGACACCGGTTTAGACTTGGCGGTCACGTCAATCTTCTCCTCCACGACATTTTGGAGAGATGTCGAGTACAACTGGTCTCGGTTCTTCCTGAACTCTTCATCCGAGATACTTTCAACCTGAAGCCATCTCAGACGGCCTCCGAGGCAGTCCAGAGAGCCATACGCGTAGAGGGCAAGGAATCAAAGATACTGGTCGTCCCGAGGGGAGATTTCACCGTCCCAATAATGGAATCATCGTCGGCGGACAAAGAGGCCCGAAACCCGACAGGTCTCCAGGCATAGTTGCAAAGAGCTAACGAATCCCAATTGGAGATCTGAGACCGAGAATCTAATCCCGCTTCAAATTGCACCATGAATCGTACAGAATGAACCCGGTTCGAAGGTCGGGGCAGGCGACCGATCTCAACGATCTCGCACGCTGACCTACACGCTGACTGCCACCGTGATGAAAACTGTTGACTCGCTAATACTGCGGGAATCATAGAAGTTCAGCCCAGAACGGTTCCAACTGCCGAGACCCTCCAAAAATTCGCGGAGTGTTACCTTCCGCGACGCAAAAGTGGTTTTGAGTGGTTTTGAATCCTCCTTCGAAGCGTGCCTTCAACTCTCACCCTTGGCGAGCGGGATCTGGCTCATGTAGAGACATTGATTCCAATGGAGTCTTGCATAACGGATTCCTTGCTTGTCGCTTAGTCTGATAGGGGCGTCGCGAATTATCGCGAAGGGTATCCTGTCCGACGCCTCGCCCATAACCAGTTGGGCCGATGCCGCTATTCCATCGGCAATAGCCCGGACCGTGATCTTGATACGTCTACCAAATAGGTCCTGGCTTCGTCTCATGTCTTCTACCGGTTCGAATCCAGCGCAGCCGATTGCAAAGCCCGTTGTGCCGAGTCTAAGCGGGCTCACTCTACTGTCAACAATAATTACTGCCACATTTGTTCTAGACCTTTGGCGAATAGCGGCTCGAATGTTTTTCGCAGACAGATCTGCATTGCGAGGCCAGAGCACGACCGCTCCACCGGGTGCGTTCTTTCGATCGATCCCAGCATTTGCAACAGCATCTCCGTTCTTCACTGTCAGGAGCGTTCCTTTCACGCCCCCAATCACAGTGTCAGCTTCGTCTACAACGGCTTGAACAAACGCGGAGTCAATGGAATACTTGCGAGAGAGCTTTCTGGCCCGCGATCCGGGCATTATGTTGTTGTGGAGAGGTTGAATTCTGTTTTCAGCGATTCCAACAATTTTGCTCGAGACGGCTACCATATCTTTTGCTTTCAGACTCACGCGCTTCCTTGCGAGAGCTTCAAAAAATAGTTCCGGGATCGAATCCCCAGGTCTTACGATACGCGATTCAATCGGATACACGATCACTTTGGTTCAAGATCCAGTAATCTGGGAAACGATCTTCGCAATTCCGCCGTCCCGAACCACGGTTCGGATCGCCTCAATGTCCTCGTGTGACGAGCGATCCTCCGCCAATTCAGGTACTCTCTGTCTTATTGCATGAAAGATGCGTTTCGTCCCGATTCCCAATCCTTTGGCTCTTCTCAAGTCCACTCCTTGAGCTGCGACGAGCAGCTCTATGCTGGCCACGTACTGGGAGTTTTCTAGGATCGCTCTTGCCTTATGCGCGGCTCCGGGACCCATGCTGACAAAATCCTCAAAGTTGCCCGATGTAGGAATCGAGTCGCTGCTCGCTGGGTGTGTGAGCAATTTGTTCTCCGCTACAAGGGACGTTGCAGTGTACTGGACGGCCATCAATCCGCTTGAGACCCCAGGCTTCGATCGTCCACCGACTAGGAATGGGGGAAGCCCATTGTTGAGTGACGTGTCCAACAGGGCAGATATTCTTCTCTCCGAAATATTCGCCAAGTAAGAGATCGCCAGGCCCATCAGATCTAGGCCCATTGCAACCGGTTGTCCATGAAAGTTGCCGCCGGAAATACAGTCTCCATCAGCAGGAAAAACAAGTGGATTATCGGTGGCAGAGTTCATTTCCACCTCAAGAATCCGTCTCGCAAAATCGAACGCGTCCTTCGACGAGCCCATCACTTGCGGCGCACATCTGAACGAGTACGGGTCTTGAGGCCGACCTTCGGAAGAATGACTATGTTGTATCGATCTGACCATTGTGCTTCCGTTCAAAAGTTGCCGAACATGTTCGGCAACCGTGTGCTGTCCCGGATGAGGCCGAAGTCTCTGAATTCTTTGATCAAAAGCATCCACCCAGCCTGTCAACGCTTCAAGCGAGAGAGATAGCGCAGCCTCGAAAGTCGCAAGAAGCTCGTACGCGTCGTGCAGACACAGGCATCCCATTGCGGCCATTTGCTGTGTCCCATTGTTCAACGCGAGTCCTTCCTTTGCTTCGAGTTCTAGGGGTATTCGGCCGGACGCTTGGAGGGCATTCTTACCGGAAATCCATTTTCCTCGATATTCTGCCTGTCCCTCCCCGATTAGGACGAGGGCTAGATGAGACAGTGGTGAAAGGTCGCCGCTCGCGCCTACTGAGCCTTTCTCGGGGACGCGGGGGTGAATACGTTTGTTCAGAAGCCGTACGATATTCTTCACGACCTCTGGTCGTATGCCGGAGTTTCCTTTGAGAAGCGTGTTCGCTCGAAGCAGCATCATCGCCCTAACTACGTCTGAAGGCAGTGGGTTTCCAACGCTTGCGGCATGGCTTCGGACAAGGTTAGTCTGGAGTTTCTTCAGATCTTGGTTGGGAATGCGAAAGTTAGCCAGGGCGCCGAATCCGGTGTTGACTCCATAAATCACGTCCTCTTCATTCATCAGTTTTTCCAATGCCTTTCGTCCGTTGGCCGTGCGCGTGAGTGCGCCTTGGGCGATTAGGGTCTGAGCGCTGTCTCTTGCTACCTCCAAGACCTGTTCGAGAGTAAGATGCGACCCGTCTATTGTCACTGGGGCCAATGTCTCACGGTTGGTTGCGATGACGGTTTCGAGAAATAAGTATTGGCGGCTTAGCGGAGCATCGGCATCCGCAGCCCTCGCTCCCGAGCTATCTTCTTCGCAGATGAATAGCCAGCGTCAGCATGGCGAACAACTCCGATTCCCGGGTCAACTGTCAACACGCGCTCGAGTCGTTCAGACGATTCTGGGGTTCCATCGGCGACTAGGCACATTCCGGCATGGATACTGTATCCCATACCTACTCCTCCTCCTTGATGGACGCTGACCCATGTTGCTCCGGCAGCAGTGTTGAGTAACGCGTTTAGGATAGGCCAGTCCGCTATGGCGTCGCTGCCGTCGATCATTCCTTCAGTCTCCCTACGTGGAGACGCTACACTGCCGCAGTCGAGATGATCTCGGCCGATCCATATCGGACCCGATAGTTTGCCAGATTTGACCATCTTGTTGATTAGTCCTCCGAACTGTGCTCTCTCTCCGTACCCGAGCCAGCAGACTCTCGCCGGGAGTCCTTGGAACTTGACTTGTTCACGTGCCTTCACTATCCATTGGCCGAGGCTTCTGTTGTGGGGAAAGGTATCTAGGATGAGGTCGTCTATCTTCCGAATGTCCTCAGCCTCTCCCATAAGTGAGGTCCATCTGAATGGGCCTCGGCCCTCGCAGAACATTGGTCTGATGTACGTCTGGACAAATCCGGGAAACTCGAAAGCTTCTTGGAGGCCAGCATCAAACGCTTGTTGTCGAAGATTGTTGCCGTATTCGAAGACGACGGATCCGCTCCGGCCCATTGAGATCATTGCTTTGACTTGGACCGCAATGCTCCTCCCGGCTCTCTCAAGATATTTCTTCGGATCCGATTTCCTCAGCTGGTCGGCCTCGTCCTTTGAGAATTCCATCGGATAGTATCCATGTAGTGGATCATGTGCCGAAGTCTGATCAGTGACAATATCTGGGATGATTGATCTTCGGACCAGTTCAGAATGTACCTCAGCCGCGTTTCCCAACAGGGCGATGCTGGTGGCAGTCAGCTCTCGTTTGGCTTGGTCTACGATAGCGAGGGCTTCGTCGAGATTGTCGGTCCACTTTTGGACATAACCGAGTTTGAGCCGCCTATCTATCGCGACTTTGTCCATCTCCACTATCAGCGCTATTCCATCATTCATTGTCACAGCCAATGGCTGTGCTCCACCCATCTCGCCAAGTCCTGCAGTAAGGACGAGCCTTCCTTTGAGACTCCCTCCAAAATGCTCCCGAGCTGCTGCTGCCAGAGTCTCGTAGGTTCCTTGGAGTATTCCTTGCGTTCCTATGAAAGCCCAGGACCCGGCAGTCATTTGACCGAACATTATCAATCCCTTCTGCTCTAGCTCGTAAAAGTGATCCCAAGTTGCCCACTTTGGCACCAGCATGCTGTTGACAATGAGTACTCTCGGCGCCATGCGGTGAGTCCTAAAGATCGCAACTGGTTTTCCACTCTGCACAAGGAGCGTGTCCTCCTCTCCTAGACCCTTCAGAGAAGTTTCGATAGCCTCCAGAGCTTCCCATGACCTAGCTGCCTTCCCGGTTCCGCCGTAAACTATCAGATTCTCAGAATCTCTGGCAACTTCAGGGTTCAGAACATTGTGGAGCATTCTCAACGCCCCTTCGATCTGCCAATTCTTGCAGTGAAGAGTTGGACCTGTGATCAGCGAAGGACTCTTCTTGTATTTCAGAGAAGCTACGGGGCTATGTCGTCGGCGCTCGGTCAATTGACCCGCTTACCTTGGTTGACCTGTACCTTGCCAGCGATAAGGACCTTGTCCACCATCCCCTCACCGTATGCGTATCCGATCCTTTTGTAACTTGGAGCTTTCAAGAGAACCAGGTCCGCGCTCTTGCCGCGGCTGAGGCTTCCTATCTGCCGATCCATACGAAGCGCTCTGGCAGCGTTAATCGTGATGCCTCGTATTATTTCCTCGGATTTCATCCGAAGTTGTCTAGCTGCCAACGCGGCGACGGTTAGCATTCCCATGACCCAGTTGGAGGGGCTGAAATCCGAGCCTAAGGCGACGGGTAGCCCAGCCGCTAACATCTCTGTAGCGGGAGCGTACGCGTTGCTTAGGAGGCTATGGGACGATGCAGGTAGGACAACGGGAGTAACTGAGGTCTTGGCCATTCTCTCCAACTCCGACACGTTTGAGTGGACGAGGTGATCTGCCGAGACTGCTTCGATGTCGTTTGCTATCTTTGCTCCCCCACTGTCGGTAAATTGGTCCGCGTGGATCTTGGCGGTGAGGCCGTGCTGAATGCCGGCTGCAAGAATCTTCTCTGATGAAGTCGAGTCGAATACGCCATGCTCGCAGAACACATCGCAGAACTCCGCAAGACTTTGCTGGGCAACTTCAGGGATCATCTCTTCGATCACAACTCTAGAATACTCGTCCTGGCTCATGTAAGGCGGTATGGCGTGGGCTCCGAGAAAAGTTGCGGCAATTCGACACGGGCTTGTCCTCCTCAGTTCCCGAACTGTCCTTAAGATCTTGAGTTCATCGTAGAGTTGAAGCCCATATCCGCTCTTGATCTCCACACATGTAGTTCCCGATTCGACCATCGTCTCTAACCGCTTTTGGGATATGGAAAGAAGTTCTGCAGAACCGCTTTCGCGAGCTTTGTTGACTGTCTCCATGATTCCTCCGCCTTTTTTCAGGATCTCAAGGTATGATGCCCCTTCTTGTCGCCGCCAGAACTCTTCCTCTCTAGAGCCTGGAAATACTAGATGTGTGTGAGGGTCAACAAAGCCGGGAAGGACAATCTCTTCCTTTGCAGATATTTCCTTCGACGCGGAGTACTTGCGCTCAAGCAGCTTGGAAGCAGCTGCCTCTATGACTTTTCCGCGGTCAATCGCCACCCCTCCTTGGTCGATTATTCCTAGATCTTCTCGTGCTGACCCGTGAAGGGTTACGGTTTCATTGGAGTCCAGTATTAGAAGATCTATTCGTCGTTTCGTCTATCGATCCCTCGCGAGGCGGGTTTGTGTCGGTCAGAACAAGAAGTGTTCGGCTAGAGAATGAGTCGTCCTTCAGTCATAAGAGCGGTGGCGTCGATTTCTATGGTCGGTTTCGCAATAGTACCCGAAAAATCGAAACTGCTGTCGTTTAGGCCACCGTTGCCCTTGTTTGCTCCAATTCCAATCGTCGCTGTGCCGAGCGACAGCTCATCGCTCGGATATCCGATGAGCTCGATTCTCGGGTTCAATCCTATTGCAAAGTGTCCGATCCGATCCTTATCGCCCTGAGTCGCCGAAAACACTTCACGGAATACGTCCTCGAATCGTTTGGCGTGGAATTCTTTGACACGCCCCTTGTCGAACACGAGTTCGAGATCAGATATCAACCGGCCTTTAAGTGCTCTCGGACTGTCGAAGACAACTTTTCCTCGAGCAGTCGTCTCTATCGGGGCCACCTCGACCTTCCCTGAAGGAAGCTGTGTTGAGACTAGTCCTCGTGCCATGTCCTCCTCGTCTACGATTCCGTCTTGGACATGAGCGGGTCTTCGGGTAATTTCGAATTTGAGATCGGTTCCGTTCTTGGAGGTTAGGTGAACCTTGGACCCGTGTTCAAGTCTACTAGCTATTTTCCTTCCGAGTTCAGTTATCTTAGGGTAGTCAACTCGCATTGAGTCCTCTGTACTCTTAAGCCATCGGGCATAGTCGAAGCCGTATGCCCGTGCTCTCTGTGGGGTCACGTCACCAAGTAGGACTTGCAGTGATCTAATCTTTCTCTCAACGGTTTTATCGATGACCGGTTTGTCTGCCTCGAAGAAGGGTTCCAAACGGGACGATGGGACCTCCCTGAACCTTGTTGGATCTTCAGGCCCGCCGAGTCCGATCCAGACAGTCGTGCTCTCGACTGCACCCAACATATGACGAGGAGTCTTTCGCAAGTACTGTTCGGGTACCTCTTCGAGAGCCTTCCACCAGAGCCGGTCAGTCATCAGAGTAATGAGGGGTTTCGCTCCCGTTTTGAGACACTCAAGAGCAATGTCACTTGCCAAATCAAGAGTGTGCTGCCATGTCTCGATCAGGACCATATCATCTTCGTGAATCCGTAGGGATGTACGCACAATCCGCCTTGCTATCGACTCATCCGGCAAGCAGAGACCAACAATAATTAGGATTTGCCGCGTAGATAAGCGTTGAAACCGGTCGAGTGGATTCTCGACAGGAGACGGGCTCCGAGGTCTATTATGGAAATGACCAGATAAGCGAGTTTCCCGGGACTCGTTGTTCAATAATCCGTTCTCTCACCGGTACCGAACCCGCTCGGTATGGATAGCTCAAGGATGATCTATGTTTTCGTTCTTTTGAATCGTTGCCCCACGCCGACTGCAAAGATTGCCGCTTCGTTGATGCCGTCTATTCCCAGCTCTTTCTCGATCGCGACATCGTTGATTACTCCAATGCAAAACGCCCCCAATCCGAGAGCGGTCGAAACTAAGAGAAAGGACTGGGAGAGGTGCCCTGCGTCAAGCAGGAATGCTCTGTAGGCTCTGGGGGTTCTATATTTCCAGGCTGTTCTTGAAACCCTCGCAGTCATCAAGAAGAGAGCGCTAGATTCTCTCGTCCACTTCTGCCCCGCAGAGAACTTAACACACAAGTCTCTGAAGTCTCCTGTTCTGAGAAGTTCAAGCCTGTGATGCTTTACCGAGTAGTGGTAGATTCCAGGAGCAACACCCTTCACCTTGTTGATGACAGCGTAAGCTTCTATGGGATGTCTCGCCCCTGCCGACGGGCTGGTCTTGTGAAGAAGCTGGCCGAACTCCTTCGTCTTGTAAGTTGAAAGCTCTCCCCAAGTGTAGTACGCGATTGTTGACAGGTCGCCGAGTTCTATTGGCTTACCTGAAAACTCTCTCGATGTTCGTCTGCGCCGCATTGTCTCGAAGAGAGGCACTTCCGGTCTTGCGCCTGACAGCAACCTAACCTTACGGCTTCCAGGATACTCCTTGTAGATCGGAGGCTGCGCGCTTCCTTTGAGGTGATTCTCGTAGTATGTTTTGATCTCATCCGAGGTCGAAAATGGTTCATCCAGTTTCGTCGTGAAGTGATAGTAGCGCGATGGTACAGGCCACAACCATTTCTTCGAGAATTTCTCTTCCAGTCTTTGTTCATCTGAGTCCTCCATTATTAGTAATCCACGACGAAGAAGATCCTGGATGGAGTCGATCACCGAGGCTCGGGAGAACTGTCCAAGCGCATGGGACGGTCGGTCAGCTATCTTCCATGTGCTGAAGTAATTCAGCAGAAAGACGGTGTCCGGAGATCCATAAAATGACCGCCGAGTCATACAGTTCTCTATGACAAGTTTGCCGTCTTGGAAGTGCATTATGATGTTCGAAGACGTTTTGATTCTGAGACCGCCTGATACTTCTCTAGCCCTGCGTCTCAGAAGGGTTGAACCGCTTCGCATTTGCCTACTGTCCGATACTGTTATATTTCATAACCTCGCACTGCAGCTTGGATATCCGTATGAATAAGAAAGTAAAGCGCAGGAAGCTCAACGCGTCGGTCAAGGCCGTACGAACCGTTCCAAAAATACCCACGAGCAAGTGGACTTCTACTCTCGATTCGTAAATCTCTGGTCTTCCTTGAGGACGGGCCGCCTGACGTTAGTAGACTGACTACTAGACCAGCCATTGCATCGGTCACCAGACGAAAACTAGTTAGGGCTCTGGTCGGGAGGTTCCAAATCCCATAACTATCAACGAGTGAAATCTTCGCAGGAGCTGACTGACCTGAGGCTTGTAGAGTATGACTGGGCTGTTAATCTGCTTCCTGAACTCTTCGAATGTTGTGTCGCATGTGCCGGTTAGGATGAGTATCGAGTATTCTTCGTAAGGGTCGCCGAGAACCGTGAACGCACCTAATCCTAGGTCCCTCCTTCTGAGGAGCACGATGGGTAACCGTATTCTTTTGGCGCTTCTTCAGGCAGTGACTTGGATAGGTCATTAAGTTCCTCTTTTTTCATTTTAATCGAGTGGCCGGAGATTGATGGGACGACCGGTGAAGAATCAGTAAGAAGATCTTCCAAGGTTCTTCTTTGCTTGGGGAGGTGCGAGTTGAGTCGTCTTAGCTCTTCCCGGAACACTGCGTCCACAAATCTGTCGCGTTCCTGAAACTCGCGGGCCACTATTTTGATCCTCGGATCATGCAGTGGTCCATTTCAAAAGGATCGAGCCTGATCATTTCGGCAATCCGATGACCTTTGGACTCAAGCACCTGTTTTTCTTGGTTAAAGATAGCAGATGGATCTCTTGAAACGTCCACACTTCGGGCCTTTACTGCCATCAGAAAATCTCCTGAATCCTTAAGATAGGTCTGAATGTTTTCGGACAGGATTCTAGCTTGGTCTGGTTGGGCGACGTCAGAGTAGATTGTGTCAACTTCTTGGACGATACTCCGGTATCTGGTAGGAAATCTAGCATCTTGGAAAATTGGAGTCATATTAGGCCGGTCGCGGCAACCGTTGTTGACCAGATCTCGAAACGATCTCTGGGCGAATTCTATACAGTAGACCCTTCCTCTCTCTCCAACAATGTCACTTACATGACTGGCGGTAGTGCCGCTGGCCGCACCGAGGTAGAGGATTTTGTCCCCGTTGCTGATAGGAACTTCGGATAGTCCCTTGAGAATCGCCGCTGCTAGTTTGCTCCTGAAAGGGTCCCATACTCGATATTGCTTATCGTCGATCTCGACGAGGTCCTCGCCGTAGACGCTGGTCCCGGGAGCCTGACTGAGGGTAGCTAGTCTCTCTCTCCCTTCTCTGACCACACGGTATACTCCTTCGAGATTCTTGAAGGAATGGAGTCCCCGGCTTTCCATGATCTCTATGACGCGGCGGCCCTTGATAACGTCCTTTCAAGTCGACGATCTTCTTCTCAAGAGAGGCCTTCATACTTTCACCCCTGTTTTCTCCCCCAAAAGCGTCCATGCGAGCCGCGATCGCCAGTTTCCCGGCGACCGCTCTCGCGATCTTTCCTCGCAGCCATTTCGGAGACTGGTGTATGGGTCCGTATTGGAAGATGACTCCATGTTTAGGCGGGCGAGCTCCGGTTTTAATGGTCCGGAAGAGCGCCTTTTCAGCCCCGAGCACTTGAAGCGTGCTTGCCGGCATTTTTGCGATGTTTTCAAGGCCCCCAGCCATCGAAATCAGCTTTGCCGAAAGAACAGCCCCCAGTACCGAAGTCATGTTTGGCGCAACTTCTGTCATGATCTTGTCCGTGTACTTCTCCGCGTCCTCCCGAGTTCCGTACAGCTCTAGGATGGAGCGGCAGACCTCTTGTAGCCACGCCAAGTCCGGAGTCGATATTCCCGCTCCAGAGGATTTCCCGGCTGATTCAGAAATTATCTCTGCTCTCTCTTGAGGGATTCCGAGCTTGGTGAGTGATTCGAAAGTGAACGATTCTCTTGACCCAAGGTCGCGGATCAAGCGAATGTAAGTATCATGTTTCTCCACCAGGCGATCTAGTTCCGGAAAGTGGAGTCCGTACCATTCTCTGACCCGACCTGCAAGGAGATTGAGGATCTTGTCTAGATCCTCAATGGCCCGGACTGTTTGGATCGCATAGAGGTCTCGTTTCGTTACTGCTTCGCTGATTGCTGTCTTTGCGAGTTCGAGTGAGACGTCTCTAACGAACTTCTCGTATTCATCTTTTGATTCTATGATTCTAAGTCGGACCAGAATTGAGGGCAGCCGGTTTCTGAGCCGCGATACGGTCGAGTCTCTCTCGTCTTCTACGATTTTTCCTTTAACTAGTGAGCGAGCTAGAGTCGCTAGGTATCCCACATCCACTGTGAGAGTCTCTATCTCGAGCTGCGAGAGGCGCTGGCCGAAGGGAGCAGACGTCTCGGGCAAGCTTCCGCTCTGAACCTGTTTCAGCTGAACCGCTGCATCAGCCGGGTTGCGTGGAAAAAGCGATTTCTCCGATAGCTTGCCAGTCTTTTCGATCAGGAACAGACCTGCTGGGGAATCTATGAGATAGGCCTTCAAGGGTCCTCTCTCACTTTCCGATCCGATTCATTCCCGTCACCGGTCGTCCGAACGAACATAATTAGCGTGGTCGTTGCAGTTAGTCTTTGATTCAATTGGGACCTGACCTGTCCGTAGAGTTGGCTGGTATAAAACTCCCAAACCCGACAATCCTAGCCTCGGGAATCCTTGGGGTCTCAGGCGAGATTATGGTCCGAGCCTGCCGGGCAGGAGCAGGAGCGGTTGTCAGCAAGTCGTTCAATATCAAAGGCAGAGAAGGCTACAGGAATCCATCTTTCATCGAGATCCCCGGAGGCTTTCTGAATGCCCTCGGAATCCCGAATCCAGGAATGGAGGAAATGCGAGATGAAATCGAAACCGCGTCGAAGGCTGCGGTACCGGTGATAGCCAGCGTCTTCGGCTTTGACGCTGAGGAGTTTGCTACAGCAGCTGCGATGGGGGAGAAGGGTGGTGCTGTTGCGGTGGAGCTGAACGTTTCATGTCCCCATGTCAAGGAGGTGGGCGTGGAGATTGGGCAGCGACCGAAGGTCGTCGCGGAAGTTACTCGAGCCGTCAAGCATCGCATACGGATTCCAGTATTTGTGAAGCTGAGTCCGAACGTCACAGACATCACCGAGGTGGCGAAAGCGGCTCAAGATGCAGGAGCAGACGCGATCACTGCAGTAAATACAGCGTTAGGCATGGCCATTGACGTCGATTCCGGCTATCCAGTCCTTGGAGGCGTCTTGGGAGGACTCTCGGGTCCAGCTCTTCATCCTATCGCGGTCCGAGCTGTCTTTCAGCTCAAGCGAGCAGTCGACATT
>JAJPJY010000164.1 GCA_021323995.1 bacterium
GATTGTAGTTGCGACCCATCAATACTCTCCGCTTGCGGGTGGAGCGGCGTTGTCAATAATCATGCTTCCTATAGTTACAAGGACCACTGAGGAATCACTCAAGACCGTGCCTAACTCGATCAGGGATGCGGCGATGGCGCTGGGAATCAGGCGTTGGCGGACCACCATTAGCGTTGTACTTAGCACTGGGAGAAGTGGCGTCATCACTGGGGTCCTGCTTTCTGTGGCGAGAATCTCGGGAGAGACCGCTCCGTTGATCCTTACGATTCTCGGCAGCAACTTTCTCTTCTCAAGCTGGAACCAGCCGATTGACGCATTGCCCCTTCGAATTTACCATGACGCGTTCGAGGCGGATCCCTTTACCCGCCAGCAGGCGTGGGGAGCAGCCCTGGTTCTGATAGTGATCGTGTTGACTCTCAACATAGCTGTTAGACTTGCCGTGAGAGGAAAGTATGGTTCAAGCAGGTCCAGAATATGACCCTAGACCTTCAGCTAGAGGACCTGAAACCCGCAAATACGACATCTCCCACGGTAACTAAGACGATGGAGAGATACAAGGTCCGAACAGAGAAGCTCAATGCCTGGTTCGGCTCCAACCATGTACTCAAGGACCTCTCCATCAGTATCAGAGAAAACGAAGCGACCGCGATCATCGGACCCTCAGGCTGTGGCAAGTCGACATTCATACGATGCCTCAACCGAATGCATGAGCTCGTTCCCAGCGCCCGGTCAACCGGGACCGTCCTCCTTGACGATTCCAACATTTACACTAGGGGGGTTGACCCGGTTACAATCAGGCGGCGAGTCGGAATGGTCTTCCAGAAACCCAACCCATTCCCGACAATGTCTGTCTACGACAACGTCGCCGCCGGGCTCAAACTCAACGGTGAGAGAGATCACGCTGTGTTGGATGCAGCTGTTCAAAAGAGTCTCGAGCTAGCGTTTCTCTGGGACGAGGTCAAGCAAGACTTGGACAAGTCAGGTACGAGCCTGTCAGGCGGGCAGCAACAGCGACTCTGCATCGCGCGGGCACTCGCGGTAGAGCCTGAGGTTATCTTGATGGACGAACCTTGCTCAGCACTTGACCCGATCGCGACTGCGAAGATCGAGGAGCTCATTAACAGCATCAAAGAAAAATACACAGTCGTGATTGTAACCCACAACATGCAACAGGCGGCGAGAGTCTCCGACTATACGGCGTTCCTCTATCTTGGACAGCTTATTGAGTATGGGGAGACAACGAGCCTGTTCGAGAACCCAAGGGAAGAGCTGACGGAAAGGTATCTTACCGGAAAGTTCGGCTAGGAAGCAAGCAATGACACGACTCATGGACATCGGACTAGATAGGCTACGAAACATGGTCCTCGACATGGCCGAACTTTCTCAAAACACGGTCTCGACAGCTATCGACTCTTACGTGCAGGGTCGAGACCTGCGGGACCGGATCTACGGATGGTCCGAGGAGCTTAGAATGCTCCAGGACGAGGTCAGCGAACTCGCTGTCGAGCTCATTGCCAGATACCAGCCGGTAGCCACCGATCTTCGATTTATCAAGTCGTGCATGGAGGTGGCGTACGGCTTCTCCAGGTTCGGCAGGTACGCCCACGACATTTCGGAGGTGGTCAGTATTTTCGGAGAGTTGTCGGGCTGCGATAGACAAGTTGTCCAGGATGCTGGAGCCCAGGCCAAGGATATGATAGCGCTCAGCATCAAAGCATTCACTGAGCGGAATATCGAGATGGCATCTAGGCTCAAGAAAATGGACGATGTGGTCGACAACTTGTATCTCGACTTTGTGAAGAAATCGGCGAATGAGCGGGAAGCGAATCTGAAATGCGTTGTATCTGGAACACTCATCTTACGCTATCTGGAAAGGATTGCTGATCATGCGACGTACGTGGCTGAAACAGTTCCCTACATAGTGTCCGGGGAACGAGCGGCGAGAAAGTAACATACGTACTTCTCCTGTGGTCTGTAGGCGACATACACCCGACTTACACTCGGTCGGGCACCTAGTTATCCGCGATTTTCGGTCAGTGCTTCTACAGATATCGAATGATGAGAGAGATAGTCTCAACCAAGCTTCGAATGAGCGAGGACCCGGGATTCCGACTAAGATCTACAATCGGGGACGAGCCGGCAACAGGCTACTTCGAGGCTGCTCGAAACACCAAGAGTCTCCATTTCGCCGGCTTGAGAGCATTTGGAGATTAACAGTATGGATAATCTTCCCAATCAGCCATGTCCACGATGCGGAAGAGCGGAGCTAAACATCTACTACTCGAGTAACGCTGACGAGAAGCTGGGTGCCTGGTGCGAGTACTGTGATCTTAGAGCCTACTTCAACGGGCACGAGCTTGTGTCGATGAAGGAGTACAGCTAGATTAGTCGAGGCGAAATGGTGATGGCGAAACTCATGGTCTCAATACGAGACGAAAGCTACCGACTCCTCAGCTTCGAAGCTCGCGAGCGGGGAATAACGCTACAAGAGCTGATCCGCGCGGTCATCGTTCCCGAGTGGGTCCGCGGTACCAATATGGCCGCAATCACCCGAGATTACAACCCGTTACATTCCGTCCCGATAGTCCGGGAAGAGAGCGAGATTCGGCCGATCTCAACGCGGCACAATCACTAGTCGACCGTCCGACTATTCTTGAACTAGCGCTATTTCAGGAACATAGTTCGAGTAATCTTCCTGTACTAGTCTCGCCGGATTACTACGCAACAATCCTAGACCGACGCCGCAGGCAACGAATCCCGTCGGGAAAACGAGGAAGGTAGGAATTTTCCCGCTGGTTCTTGGATAAGCTTTTCAACTCGGAAGGAATCTTATTCAAGATGAATATGAATCGGGATTCGCATAGAATCTCCCTCGTTCTCATCATTTGCTTAGCATTGCTAATGGCGACTGTCTACTATCCCGTCCAGGTTCACGCCAGTCCTGTGATACCAACGGTTGGAGTCTGGAGCGATGTCTACAATTCGCCAGTTATCTCGGACCCTTCCATAGCACCAAACAGCACAATTATCGTCTCGGTCAACGTCACTAATGCTCCTGCCTTCAACGGCTATGATCTAACCCTCTACTATGACCCGGCATATCTCAAACCGGTATTCATTGATGTAAGAACCGGGTTCAACCATCCCTTCATCGGAGCCGATACCTTGTCGCCCGGCAGTATCCACTTGGCCGTGGTCGATCTGGGAGAGAATGTTACCGCAACAACGGCGACGATAGCCCGGATAAGCTTCGAAGTTATGGGTAGAGGCGTCAGCCCGCTCACACTCGCAGCGGCAATGACGCACCCGTCGATCTGGGATCAAAGCTGGACCCAGCTCGTTTTTCAAACCGCAGAAATTCCAGTCCAGACCGTTGACGGATACTTCAGCAACATTCCCGCCAATGACGGGCCAGTCGCGAGCTTCACGTTTTCCCCTACCGTCCCAATCGTGGGCGACACTGTCGTCTTTGACGCATCTTCAAGTTTCGACCCTGACAACAACCAGGGTGCCAACCACGGAATAGCATTGTACATATGGGATTTCGGCGATGGCTACACGGATGTTACGAACTATCCTGCAGACACTCACCGTTTTGCTAACACCTTTCAGCCCGATTACGGCGGCTACTACGGTAATTTCTCGGTAAAACTGACCGTGGTCGACTCAGACCAGGGATTCATATCCGTCTTGACCCAGAGAGTCGCGATAATGCTAGCGACACCCTCGGCCAACAATTTTGTTGTAGCAACCAATCCAACCCCGAGAGAGATAGCCGCTGGTGACACCATGACCTACGCAATAACACTGACCACACTCGGGAACTTTACAGGTCCAATAGCGCTAAAGGGTTCGGTTGTCCCATCCGACAAAAACGGGCCGAGCGCCTCCATTCAAGGCAAGCTGAACCTGCACGGAGCAAGCCAGTTGACAGCCGTACTGGACATTCACACGACGAATAACACGCCTCCAGGATACTACACTGTCCTCGTAACAGCAACCGGAGCAGGAATATCACACTACGGAATCATGTACCTCACAGTATACGCCGCCGCATCTAAGTAACCCCTGATTTCGGGTTGATTCGGGATCGGCAAACGGGTTGGCCCAGGGACTGAACGGAACGTTAACCGGCAACCATTGGCAGACTACAACCTACAACTATAACGGATACAACAACGAGCTCTCCTCTTCGGTAAGCAACGGCGTCACCTCACAGTTCAGCTACGATCCGAACGGCAACCTCGTCCAGAAGACCACGGGATCAACCAGCTGGAACTATACATGGAATGTTCCAGGCCAACTGCTGCGAGTCGGCAACAACACTGGATACCAGGGCTACTATGCATACGATGGTCTAGGCCGACGAGTCGAGTCGAAAGAGAACAGCTACTATGTGTTCTACGGCTACCTTGGGACCGAGACACTCGCCGAGACTGGGACGTTTGGTCCTGACAACGACTACGTCTACGCGAACGGTCTCCGTATAGCGATGGTTAACAATGCAGCCGGAAGCAATCCTACAGTCGTCTATTATCATACCGACGCGCTCGGAAGCACGAGGCTAGTAACTTCTGCAACCAAATCTGTTCTGTTCTCTGACAGTTACCAGCCGTTCGGAATTGACAACTCGGTCTCAGGCAGTCAGACCTACAAGTTCACCGGTAAACCTGTTAGCCAGACGACGGGTCTCTACTATAACTACCAGCGATGGTACGATCCGTCAACGGGCCGCTTCATCAGCCAGGATCCTCTGGCGGGGATCTCTGGTCCAGGTAGCCTGAACCCGTACGTGTACGTTCGTGACAGTCCGACAGTCCGTATTGATCCTTCTGGTTTGGATGATGAGGGGTCCACCGGAAGGTGCAGCGACGATTCGAGCTGTGGTGGGCTCAGTCTGACAAACTGGGAATATGGGGATCCCAGTTTGAAAGGAGAGTCCACATGGGGCGGCCTCGAAGGAGCTTCCAATGAGCTAACCGCCAACGCAATAGAACCAACAATGGTTGACTCAGTCACAATAGAGCCGATTACAACTGAAACAATAACGCTCACAGACACCACAACACTAGCAACAACCAGCCTCGTAAATACATCAGATTTCTTCAACCAGGCAGATTCAATCCAGTTTGCGATCTCTGGTGGAGATCGACCCGTTGACCAAGGACCGACTGAGACAGGGTATAAGTTCGTGAGCACTCAGAATGGGTATGTAATACGGGTGCCTGAGAATTGGGGAGGGAGGGTCGCAAACAATGGTCAGGGATTGGTGTTCCAAAAGCCGGGAGCGAGCGGAAATGCTAACACGATCCGGATTATGGATCCAACGACAGACTACCCCAAGGGTTATGTCGTGTATTACAATCAATACGGGCAGCCCTTGGATCCGGACGGTCTGCCTACCGGGCGTGATGCGACCCACATACCTCTTGACTACGAAGGGTCTCTCCCAAAATGGCCGTAGGGGCAATTAGATTGGAAGGCGAGAGCGCTGACGTTGACCTCCGATTGAAAGGCAAGATCATATCCCGATGCTGTATTGATGCCGCATTTAGTTTGGAAATACTCGAGGAGAGATCGCGAACAGTAATTCGAATAGGCGGGCAGATGAGCATAGAGCACGATGGCTTCCGGCTCTCTCTTTCTGGGGAGAAGCCAAAGGAAGCCGCGCAGGCGTCCGTATTACTAGGAAAGACAATTGGAAGCGCGATTGCGCATGGAGACGGAAGCTTAGAAATCGGTTTCAAGGATGGGAGCATGCTTCTCGTTCCCGTTGACCCTCATTACGAGGCGTGGGAGATGAACGCCACCGATGGATTCATGGTGGTCAGTCGACCTGGAGGCGGCCTGTCAACGTGGAGTCCACGATAGCGCGCGCTTTTGTTTAGAATCTCATTCGCATTTGCATTTCACATCCAACTGGACATGTAATGGCCAAGATTTACCGTGTCAGCGGATTAGTTGACGCACGGTAAGTAACTATGTAAGTGAGCGTCGATGGACTTGACGAGAACAACAGTTCGGTAGCGTTCTAGGGAGTTGGTAGATTTACGAATAGAGGAATGCCTGTTGCTAGGGAAGTTTATGCAATCTACGACATTCAAACTATATCCGGGATTGATGTATGGTACCTTCCTTACAACGCAGAGTGAAGAAGACCAGTCTTGGGACGGCAAATTAGCTTCTACATGACAACGGAAGATGAGAGGAGGTTTGTGGATTTTGTTAGGAGTTCGGGTCGTGTTCAAATATTGCCTGAATCGGCTTCAAAGGATAACTTTCGGCCAGTACAGGAATTGGCAACTCCCTTCTCGGGCAAGTCATGGGCGGGGTATGTGCTGTTTAACGACAGTATCTCAAGAAATCTTGTTACGATGCACATCCCAAATGTAGGCAACTACAGGATCGACAAGCTTCGTTCGTCGGTCATAGAGTTCAACCGTTCATTTGTGAAAGATAGCAAAATACGCCCTGGTCGAATATGGGCCCAATTCACATTTCTTGATTCTGAGAAAAAGACGATTTTGCCAAAGGAGCAGGCATTCGAGGAATGGTACGAGACAATCGCAACTTGGTTGCGCAAGAACTACAAACACCTTGACAGACAGGTCTATGTCGCTCCGGGCGCACAGAGGCTACGCGACCAAGGCATGGACCTCCTGCCATACTAAGCGAATTTTTCGGGTCCCGAATGTTAGGCGAGTTTGCCTGATTTTCCATATGAGTGGCTGCTTGTTGAAGTTACGTGAGTTTTGTGCCGCAGCGTCTGCAGTTAGATGCTCCGGGTAGGTTGTAGCTGTTGCATTGCTTGCACTGGACCATTTTGGAGACGTTGAGAGAGCTGTTAGGTTGGAGTGAATAGTGTGGAATCACATGCCTTGCGTTCTCCGCCGACAATACTCATCACAGTAGTACAATTGGAGAAACGTTCCTATCATCGGATTGGTACCTAGGAAGTGCCTTCCAAGTTTCGCTATGAGAAACCTTCAGGTATCTAGAGCTTGTCTTACGGAAAATCCTGAGAAACCAGCCTGTTTGCCTGGTGCGGGGGGTGGGATTTGGACCCCAGTTTACCGGTACATATAAGCGAATTCCAGACTGGAGCTTCTGAATGACGTGTTAGCAACGCCCGGATTCATCAAAGACACCTAAGGTGTCACGATTAATACAAAATACTCGATGCTCGGAAGTTCCATAACGCACACAAAGAAAGCAGGAGGTTCGAAAGGAGCCGTCTGAAGAACTGCCTGCTCCCATTGAGTTCTAACTCTGAGAAACCGAGGAAACTCTGA
>JAJPJY010000162.1 GCA_021323995.1 bacterium
CGCAGTCAAGGCCCTGAGCGCTGACCACGTTGGCCACCGTAGGACCGAGGTTTGCAGATGGAACATCCCGTTCAGACAATATGCTGTAGGCGACATCGTTCGCAGTCACAGGGTTACCGTCCTGGAACTTGAGGTCGTTCCTCAAATGCCAGATCTGGGTCGTACAACCTGTCACCGGACCGGTGCCTGGACTACTGCACGTGGCTGTTGAACTGAAAGTGGATGTGTGGCTAGTGGTCTGCCAGTCGCTGAGCTGTCCAGCGCCGACGTAAGTCAGTGGATTTACGTTAAGCATCGAGTCGAAGACCAGAGTCACGACATTAGCCTCCCAGACCGTCGTATACTGGAACGGGCTGAGCTGGGTTGTTGTCTGTGAGAACCCGTACCGAATGAGGTTCGGGTTGCCGCCACCTGGTGTGAAGGTGGTGCTGCTGGGTGCGTAGCCTGGAACTTGTCTCGCGTTCAGCATGACGGCGAACGGAGTCTCGGTTCCTAGACCTATCGTGCTCACGATGCTAGACTGGGTGTTGGCGCATGGTGATCCGGTGCACTGCTGGAAGTTCCATCCGTTAAGCTCGACAAACGTGTCAACTCCACTGTAGACCGGAACGTCTACAGCATTGTTCAACGCGTCGACGGTTGCTCGACGGAAGAGTGGACCGACAGTAGCGCTTGTACCGAACTCGCCTGCAGACGTGTCAGTGTCCAATTGTGGGTTGCAGAAGAATACGTAGTTGTTGGGCTGCGCTTGTGCTGGCGGTGTGCTTGAGCTGGGTGTAAAGCATGTTCCACCACTGAAATTGGTGTTGAACAGTCCGTAGGTGTTGTCAGGTAGGCTTGCTAGAGTGAAGCCTCCGGTGTAGAGGTTCCATCCGTTTGGACCTGATCCACCGGCTGAAACTGGACCGTCACCGAATATGATGGGGGCTATTTGTCCGATTGTGTAGTAGGCTGGTGCAGAGTTGGGGCATACACCGTAACAAACAGTGCCGCCGCCGTTGCTGGATGGGGTGCCCATGATAGCGTTTAGAGTGTCAGTGAGGATGGTGCCGAACTGCTTTCGTCCAGGACTGGTTCTGACGTAGAAGATGATGTTGCCAGATGGGACTACGTGTGGATAGTTCGAGAGCGTGTAGCCTGCGCCTGCAAGAGTCGCGTTGCCTAGTGCATTCGCAACATTCTCGCAGTTAGAGCCTGATGGTGCAAGCGAAAGACCCATTGTGACAAGGTCGTCACAAGCGGCCCGAAGGTCGTTGTGACCAGAGTAGCCTTTACCAGGAGTAATTCCTGTTCCGGTTACTTGCCACCAGAGGGTTCCGCCCGAAATACTGTCAGTGCCGAAATTGTATGCAGACACATCAGCGCCGCCGAGACAAGGAGATCCTGCCCATTGGTGATTGCCCAGTTGGCAGTCAGCCGCTGTCCATTCGGCAGGAGTTGTTTGTGGTCCGACTAGTGGTGAGGGTGTGCAGTTTGGCGCGTTGTCTCCTGGGTTGAAGGTGTTGTCCGGGCAAGCTGCTTTACCGAAGAAGTCGCTGACAAAGGCTGGGACATCAAGCATGTGAGCTAGAGCAGAGCCCCACGCTATTCTTGCTGGGGCGGTGTTCACGCCGCTGATGCTGTTCCAGTTGACTTTGTAAACGACTTGGGTGTTCAGCCCACTCGAGATAGTGACTGATGGAGCACCACCGTAGATGCTTGAGCTGAGCTTGTACGATCCGGCTAGAATGCATGGAATGTTATAGACTCCAGTAGGAGTTGCGCCGCCTGCATCGGATACTGTCGAGGACGGCGAGCCGCTGGGCTGGTTTGCAGCCGTCACGGTGTTGTACTGGTCTTTGACGATGGAGTTGCCAGTCTCCTGGTTCTCCAAGGTGATGGTTAGTGAGCCGAATCCGCTGCTGCACGCTGCAGCAGTAGCTCCAGTTGTTGCAGAGGAAGCTACAGTGGTTCTCGAGGTCGTGAGGGACGTACCCAACACGTTTGCGAATGAGTTGATCTGCAGATCGAATATTCCTAGCTCGCTGGTTGGTGTTGTACAGAAGTAGTCAGGATTGAACGAGCTGTCACAGAACGCGGCAGAAGTTCCCGTTCCAAGGTTCGCAGGCTGAACCGGCCAGTCAGTAATATCGACCTGGCCAGTTGTGAAAGCGTTGAACATGGACTGGAAATCGCCGTAGACCGTGATGATCAAGTTCTGCTCCTGAGGACCAAACGGGGACCATCGAGTAGGACCACTCTGAGTCGCACCGTAGACCTTTGGAAGAGTAACAATGGAAGGTAGAGCCATAAGAACTGAAAGACATAGCAATAGTGCTAGAACTGGTGTAGTTGCTCGCATTTTTTCTTCGAAAGTGTCCTTCGGTCCCTAGACCCATTTAAGATTATCCCAAAAAAGGTCGCTCAAGATACCTCGAGAAGGACGGAGGAAGCCCACGAGTTAGTCCGGTTCGGGCTTGCGGCGAGTTCTCAAAAAGAGACCCGCGACAACAATGATCGCAATCACGACAACTATTCCTCCGACGAGGACGAGAGCCGGGTTGCCTGAGTTTTGGGCCACGACGGCAAACTGGGAAACACTTGAGCCTGCTTCACAGTTAGAATTCCCATAGAGAGTGATGGTGACTGCAATGTTGTAGACGGCGGGCACAAGATTCGTTGTGGTTATATTGAGCGGGTACGTTGTAATCTTCCCGGGCCCAAGGGTGAGGCCTGTGACTGGTGCAAGAGTCACGTAGGGCGGCCCATATGTGACTGTCACGTTAAACTTCTCAGTGTATGTTCCCGCATTCGTAACTTGGACCCCCACTTTTTCAGGGGTGCCAGGGTTGACCTGTGTCTTTGCGAAAATGCCCGAGACCTGAACACAGTGACTGGGGGGAGGAGCTATGGACAACAGCTGGACTTGCATTCCTTCGAAGCCGTTGTCCCTATCTAAAACAGTGAGACGGACAGAGAAATTACCGTTTAGAGCGACACCGCCCGCACCGCCAGACGGTGCAAACAAGTGAGCCAGGATCGGCGAGACCGTTGACGTGTTACCATCAGTCGTCGCTGTTCCAAAGTCCCAGAGATACTCGGCAATACCCTGATTGGCGGCGTTCGAATTATCTGGATCTAAACTGCGAGTGGCATTGAAAGTAATAGTGTCTCCCTGCGCTGGATTCAGAGGAGAATATGTGAAAGACGCTACCGGGCCTGAACTGTTTGCCACATTCTTGAAGTATCCGTCCGAGGTTTGGACCGCGATAAGGGTCTGCCCCGCGATTAGCCTGGACCAGTTAGGAGATTGTGCGGGACATCTAAGACAGATGCTCGGTGGAGCGCCGGCAGATCCCCCAGGGTTCGTCATCCCTGCTCCTAGAACGAGAGAGCTTACCCCTCCTGCGTTAACGACCTGGAATGTGATATTCACGAGCATACCCGAGTCTACGCTGACGGACCCTCCGTCATACACCGAGAGTCTCAGAGCTCCTGGACCATTGTAGGTGGCTGGCGAAGAAAAGGGATTCGGGAATACAGTACCTGTAGTGAAGTCGTAGGATACGACGTTGATGTAGCGTTGATCGTAGTAGAGGGCAAACTCGTACCCGTTCCAAGCTACAGGCGCATTCGTCACGTTCACTTGAACGTAGAAATTCGACCCTGCGATCAGAGAAGTGTCGGTAATGTTCGCGCTACCATAATGGCTGCTGAAGACGCCGATAATTGGCGGTGAGGGGCTCAATGCGTGGACGCTTACCGGTAGAACTGCAAGCAATACCGTAGCGATAAGGATGAAGATAACGCTAGAGGCACTGAATAATGAGCGTTCCAATTGAGCTTGCGCGCATCCTTGAGATGGTTTTTCGGCAAGACCCCTTAAAAGTTTATGCGAGATGTGAACCGTCAACTTGTTGCTTCTGATAGAAGGCCAGAATTCATTTGCCGAGCCAGATTATTCGAGATTCTAAAAAGGAATATTGATGTGAACTGTTGAGATATTCACGAAACGATGAGTCTACGGGCCTAGCGGCCCGGGGACTTTGCGCCTTCTTCGTAGCAAGAACACTGCAGCCGCTATGACGACTACCGCTAGCACTCCTATTGCTGCGTAGAGGAGTATAGGAGTCTGTGTCATCGTCGGGGTTATTGTGACCGTCTGCGTTGTCGTGAAGCTTCTGCTGGACGAGTCGGTAACTGTCAGGGTTACGTTGTAGGTTCCGGTGGAAGTGTAGGTGTGCGATGGATTGGCAACAGTGCTGCTTGTGCCGTCGCCGAAGTCCCAAGAGTAAGTGTAGGTTCCCGTTCCGCCGGTGATCGATGACTGGAATGTTATGGATTGTCCTGTCTGGGTAGAGGTCGTTGATGAGCTAATGCTTCCTGCAATAGGAGCAGCTACTGATACGCTGGAGTATCCGACTTCCTGGATCTGTGATGGTGCTCTGCTGTTGCTCTCCTCCGCAGTTACTCGAATAGTGTAGGACCCTGCCGTCAAGTATGAGTGCATTGTTGTCAAGGTAGCGCTCTGCCCCGCGATAGTATTTGATGTGCCGTCGCCAAACGCGACGTTGTACGAGAATATGGGCGACTGGAAGTTGCTCGGGTAGGCGTTGTTGTAGGCCACGTTCGCAGTAATTGTTACTGATGATCCGGGAATCGGCAAGCTTGGATTGGCAGTGACCGCAACGGTGAACGCGGGTGGTGCTCCGGTGACATTCAGCAGTATGGAGCCTGTACTGGTCGTTGCTGTGGAAGTTACTGGGGAGACTGTATCTGTGATCGATAGCGTCGCATTGTATTCTCCCGCGAAGTTGTAGATGGCGGAGGTAAGACTCGAATTCTGAGTTGAAGATGAGAATCCGGGCACAGGGTTGGAGCAGACTGTCTTGACGATTGCGGTTCCGGGACACAGCCTCCACTTTGCGGTGTAAGATGGACTTCCTCCAAGCCAGTACCCTGTCCAGCTGGCCGTAGCTCCGACGGCGACACTAGTTGAGCCTTGGACTGAGACGGTCAGAGGCAGGTCTCTTGTAAGAGTAATATTATGTGGCGTAGGTGTCGCGGAGTCTTTGACGATCACGATCATTCTAAGTCCTAGGAAGTTGGTGTTGGGCAGCGTAACTGTGATCGGGTTACCGGTGGCTTCTTGACGGAAGGGTCCGGTGCTTGTACTGTTGAACTGCCACTGGTAGGAGAATGGACCTGTGCACCCTGGGCAAAGGACACTTGCAGAGAAAGTATTCTGGGCGCCGGGAGTCAGAGGGCTCGGCGCAGTGACGTTCGCTTCCCAGTTAAGACTATGAGTCGCATCAAATACAGTTTCGCTGTCGAAGCTACTGGCTACGATCTTGTGAATAACGAAACCCGGGTTTGTGAGTCCGCCCCCCGGACCATCCACGACATTGAGGCTTGTGATCCCAACTCCAATGACATCGAACCTCATCCGGAAAAGTGTGACGTTGAGGCCGACGGTAGACGAGATAACTTGAGCAAGCTCGGCAACACCATGCACATTGTCAATAGTCTGGATAGGCGTGAAAAGAACTGTCGACTTCCACGGCAATCCTCCTTGATCGAATTCTACGGCGTGAAGAACGGCAGGGTTCCATTTTACCTGTAGATCGAAACCGTCTACCGTCGAACTAGCGTTCTGGGCAAGAACAATGTTCGCGGTGAAACCTCCGCCTATGTGGCTGCTTGTTAAACTCAGACTTTCATCCTGGTCGTTTACAAGAGGCTCATTAGTCCCGTCATTCGCGAGAGTTGCCGTTTGCCCTGCGTCTCCTATCCAAGTGCATCGGTTTGCGAGTTCCCACTGACCCACCTCGCTTGGAGCCACGGGAAAACCAGTACTGTTGAGTACAGCCTGCGTGGTCCCGAGACCGCAATCAATGCCTAGCTGGTCGACTCCTGTAAAACCCGGTTGTGGTATTCTGAGAGGATTGGAGGACCCGTGAGAGTTCAAGAGTAATGAAGAGAATGGAATGTTTGAGAACATACTAGACACGAGGACGAAGAACATAGCTGCTACGAGCAACGCTGCCGTACGCTTGGCCGTCATGATCATTCAGCGTCGAGTCCTTACGCTCGGTACATAAATCATTATTCCATCTAATAGGAATATCCACAAACGGCAGTTGATCGACGGATGTTCGAGCACGACAGTGCTAGCCCATTTGGCCTCCGGCCAAAGATAGTCGTCGTCAACCTCCGCGGAGGCCGGGATCCGAGTCTGGCCAGGCTTACTATCTTCCGTAAACGAGGTTTGCTAGTCTTGTATCTGTATTGTGTAGACCGGTTGTGAGCTACCGTTGTATTGGAGTTGGAACTGGTAGAGAGTGCCTGATGTTAGGCCTGTGAACGAGAACTGGACGACGCTTGATGGAGAGCCTGCAACGCCCGTGGCGGTTCCGACAAGGGTGCCGGTCGACGTGAGTAGGTTGCCGGTGAAAAGCGATGGAGTGGGGGTTCCGGATATCGCGACTAGTTTGACTGTCAGTTGACCCGAGCTTGGGATGCCTCCCTCGTAGTACATTACAGGTCCTGTCTGGGCTGTCAGATCTATGGTGTACGGGTCGACCTGTGGGTCAAGTCCAACCAGCTGTGTAGGCAGGTATGGGCTTGTTGTTCCAGCTCCGAAGTAGAATGCGACTGTAGCAAGGTCGGATATGTTTACGGTGCTTCATGCGGCTATTGTCGGGTTGGCCCAGTAGGCTTGTTGGCCGCTTGAGCAGAGGGGTCCGGTGCTTCCCGCGCCTAGTCCGTAGCAGGCTGCAGCCGCTGCCAAGTCTTGGATGTTGACTATGCCGTCGTCGTTCTTGTCAGCCCAGCTCAGCTTCTGTAGACTGCTTCCTTGAAGATTGGTTGGGCCCCGCATATAGTTCGGGTTTGCGGTGAGAAGGATTCTTCCGTTAACGTCAACAGCTTGACCGCCGATATTTCCGTTGGCGGTCTGGGTGCATGATCCTCCAATTGCGCCTGTGTTTAGGTTCTTGCAGACCCATGGTCCGCTGCCGATGAAGATTCCTGCAGCCATCGGGTCGAATCCAGGATTGCCGCATTGGGAGGCTGGATTTGGCGGGTTGCCGCAGATTGGAGCCCAGATGTGTTGGGGTATTATCGGAAGCGATCCGATGTTAAGCTCATAGAACGGGCTCTGGTTCTGAAGCTTGACCTGGACAGTCTTGCACGCCTGTCCTGGACCGCAGTCGAGGCCGGTTGCGGTGGCAACGCTTGCCACGCTGGGTCCGAAGTTTGCTGATGGAATGTCTCTGTAGGCGATTATTGTGTAGGCTACATCGTTGGCGGTAACGGGGGTGCCGTCCTGGAAGTAGAGATCGTTTCTCAAATGCCATATTTGCGTGGTCGTCCCGGTTACGCAGCTAGAGCCAATGCATGAGACCTCGTTAGGGTTGAAGCTAGTTGTATGAGTTGTTGTCATCCAATCCACCAGCTGCCCGTTCGCGCCGCCGGTAAGCGGGTTGAGGTTGAGCATTGTGTCGTATACTTGGGATATGACTTCAAAGTCCCAGAGCGTTGTGGCCTGGAACGGGCTTAGGTTGTCGGTGCTTTGTGAAAATCCGCGGCGTATTAGTCCAGGTGTTCCGCCTCCCGGGGTGTAAATGGGATTGCTGGGGACGTATCCTGGGACGGTGCGCATGTTCAGAAGGGTCTGGAAGCCGATCTGAAGCCCGTGTCCTAGGACGTTGACTAGGCTGGCACCAGTGTTGGCACAAGGCGTGCCAGTGCATTGTTGATAGTTCCAGCCGTTCAGTGCAACGAACTGGTCGAGCAGGCTGTAGACTGGAATTGTCATAACTGTCTGGTGGGCGATTAGCGCGGCGTTGCTGAAGAAGGCGTCAGCGTTCGCGAGAGAGGTTGCAAACTCGCCTGCGGCGACCTCTGTATCATATTGGGGATTGCAGTAGAAGACGTAGTCGTTCGGAAACTGCTCCACTGGACCGCCGCAGATCCCGCCCGAGAAGCTACTATCGTAGAGTGAGTAGAGATGATCCGGTGTGGGGCTGAGGACGAAGCCGCCGGTGTAAATATTCCAGCCGTTAGGTGCGGAGCCATCGCCGAATATGATGTTGGCTATCTGGCTAATCGAAAAGTAGGTCGGCGAAGTGTTAGTTCCATAGAGAACTGTGCCTCCATTGTTGGGTGTTCCAAAAAGAAAGTTGATGCTGTCGGCGATGATCTGGCCGAACGCCTTTCTCGGCGCATTGGTCCGGATGTACATTGTGATCGTGCCGGTAGGTACTAGGTGAGGATAGGAGGAGAGGGTCACAGTTCCGGTAGAAGCGTTTGCAACATCGGCACAGGTACTTCCGGAGGGTGTTATTGCGAAGCCAGCGGTTACAAAATCGTCACAGGCGGCCCTTAGGTCAGTTACTCCCGAGTATCCCGATGTGACACCCGCCGCTGCACCGCTCGTTGTCCACCATTCTGCTCCGCCCGCAATATTGTCGGCGACGAAGTTGTATGCCGATACTGGCTGGCATGGGCTGAGCCAAGTGTGCTCGAGACAGTCTTGATTGAGGACAGACTGAGGGAGAAGAGAGGCAGGTGCCCCCTGGACTGAAAGGCCCTGTGCAGGCGGTGCTTGGATGTCGTCGTATTGGGCTGAGCTACCTAGAATCGATGAGCCAACGAAGCTTGGCTTGTCGAGCAGGTGGGCAAGGGCCCGGCCTATTTCGGTTCCTGCTTGGGTAGGGTTCACATTACTGACGCTGTTCCAGTTGACGCGAAAGATGACCGTGTCATTCTGAGTGCTGCCTATCGAGGTCTGTGCTGACCCGGAGTAGACTGTTGTGCTGACCGTGTAGGTTCCTGCTAGAATGCACGGTATTTTGTAAACGCCTGTCGGCGTCGTTCCGCCTGAATCAGAGACCGTTGCTGACGGTGAGCCACTCGTCTGGACTGCTTTGACCTGGTTGAGAGGATCTAGGATGTTGGTGTTTCCAGTTTCCTGGTTCTGGAGGATAACGTTGAGTTGGCCGAAGCCAAGGCTACAGACTGATTTAGGTCCAACAGTACTACTCGCGATATTGGCGGGAGTTGTAGTTCGCGTCTGCGTGAGTGCTTTGCCCATGAAGCTAGCTTGGTGGTTGATGTCTAGTTGGAAGATTCCAAAGTCAGAAGTCTGACTGGTGCAGAAATAGTCGGGGTTAACAGAACTATCGCAGAAGCCGCCCGCTCCAAGATTTGCGGGCTGAATAGGCCAATCTGTCAGGTCGAGTTGGCCCGTCGTGAAAGCGTTGAACATCGAGCTGAAGCTACTGTAGACACTGATGATCATGTTGCTCATGTTAGGTCCGTAGGCGGACCATCTACTCAAGCCGCTCTGAGTGGCAGCATTGGCCCGAGGGACGTTGCTCAAACCGGAGAGAGAGAATGCTGTAATGGTCAAAACTAGGACTATGGCTATCTGGAAAAGCCTCATTTCTAGAGTCTCGTAGCTGGAAGTTTATCGACGAATTTAGGACTTGCGCATATTCCGGCGTCCTTGAGCAATCTCATGGTTGCTCAAGCTGTCGCGGGCGGGACGATTGAGTAGATGGAACACTCTCTCTGCATCGGGAATATTACGGATAGACAGTTTTGGTATAGTAGAACGCTGCGGTGGCCAGGTCTTGAATGTTGATGACCCCGTCACGGTTAACGTCCACGTATCCGTTGCAGAGGGTTCCCTGAACCGGAACTTGCTGCCAGCAGAATGCGATCAGTGCCAAGTCCTGAATGTTTACCACACCGTCCCCGTTAGCGTCTCCGGGTGGAGAGATTCTCATAAAGAACTCTACACTCGTGTCCAAGTTGTTTGGACTGTTCGCTGGAGAGATGTTCGAGAGAGCCGTAAGGATCGTGTATCTTCCCCATGGCGCGTTAGTCCAGTTGTAATAGTAAGTCTGAGTCTTCCCTGGGGCTAGAGAAACGGTCCAGGTGTTGAGTGTCGTCGAATTTGCGGTGAGTGTGAGCGTCGCAGATTCTAGAGAATTTCCCGAGTTTTGTACGAGTGAAGTCAGATTGACCGGGTAGTAGGATCTGATGAATGAGGGTGCGGTTAGGGCGCGCACTCCAAGATCGTTACCGACATATTGGGTCGTCGTCTTCTCATATACGATCCCAAATCCAGAGGTGAGGACACTGTTGTAGAAAACCCAGACATAATGGTCACTGTTTTGGACAGCTGAAGGATAGGAATCTGTACCGCTGGACATCTGAGATGCTCCGGACCAAGCGGATCCGGTCAGACTCGTCGCTGTAGAATACAGGACGTACTCGGCGGCGGGCGACGTGATGGATCTTTGGAAGAAGACCCAGTAGCTCCCATCTTGCGACTGGAGAAATGAAGGATGATCATCCTCGTCGCTCGTATTGCCGAACGGGAACTGGATCGCCGAAGACCATGATGAGGTGGGGATACCGTTCGTGGGGAGACTGGTCATTGTATCATTAGTTGTCGCATAGAAAATATTCAGGTTCGAGTTGGAGGTCGCGTTGGAGGCCCAGACAATCACGATCCTTCCATCTTTCGTTTCGGTAATATCAGGGCTCACTTCGTAGGGCCGTGACAGCACGGCGGGTGGCAGAGCAAAATCCGTGGACCAAGCGGTGCCGTTGAAATATTTGTAGTAGATCTGACTGGTCGTACCTTGGGCGTTAGCTCTTGTCCATGCGACCCAGATTCTCCCGTTTCTATCTTGAACGGCTGATGGCGAATGGTCATACAATGATGTGAATGTCAACTGGACCGGATTTGATGCAGGGAATGGGCTAGTCCCACTTGTCGAGTATAGCCTATAGAAGATCTGCCCTGAGCTGGACCTGTTGGAGGACCAGAGGATCATCATTGTCGAATTTACGAGCGGCGTGGCGAAGCTATCAGTGTCTGGGTTGGTTCCGGTCGTCACCATCTGCTTGGCAGACCAGGTTGTGCCATTCCCAGTTTTGAAGGATACAGTTGTGTCTACGCCCGAGCCGGCGACCTTTTCATCCCACGAAAGCCAAAGGCGCCCTTGATTGTCCAGCGCAGTTGATGGCGCGAGGAAAATGCTTGACGGCGGGGCCGTGCCAGTGATTATGAGATCTCCCTGATCGTAGACGCCGTTATTGTTCGTATCGTAGGCTATAGTGTCGCCTGAGACCCAGTGGCCATTGCTGTTCGTGTCAATGTACTTGACCCGAGGATCGCTGGCGAGACTCGTCCCATTGACTGGGGCTGATCCATACGGCACGGGTTCTCCTGTTTCAAAGATCGAGTCACTGTTACTGTCGTACGCTACGACTTCGCCGAGGTGGAAGGAGCCGTCGCCGGGAGATGCGTCGGCAATAACTGGATCTCCTCTGACGTAGAACCCACTACCGCCGCTGTCGTAGACTGTGATCTGGCCTGGGTTCCATAACCCTGTCTTTGCCGCGTCCACGATCTTTAGTTTTGGATCTGACTTTAGCGCGGTTCCGATAGTTGGCATGGGGCCCGCGATTACGGGTTCGCTAAGAAGTGTCCCAGTGGAAGGTAATGTTCCTACAATTACAATGTCGGCCGGTGCTGGGGTGTTGTCGTAAATCCCGTCGTTGTTACTGTCATAGATCACTGCTTCGCCGGGACTCCAAGTAACCATTCCGTTCGTTCTCAGAAATGTGATCTTAGGATCGGATTTTAGGGCTGTACCAACAATTGGGGTCGGGCCGGAGATAACAGGTTCGACAAGTGGAGTGCCGCTAGCTGGAGGAGTCCCCGTTATGACAGGATCTCCAGTCATGTAAATGTGGTCAGAGTCCGAGTCATAGATCACGGTGTCGCCATTTAGCCAGTGTCCGGTGAGAGTTGTGTCGACAAAATGGAAGTGGTGGTCAAGAGTGAGGAGACAGTCGCCGGTGGCGCATATGAGGGATATGTCTTTGCCGTAGCTTTGGATGACCGTGTCTCCCGTTTGGTATGTGCCTGTGCCGAATTTGTCGTAGATAACTGGGTCGCCGGTGTGGAAGGGCTGTCCTGTATTGTTTATGTCGTAGAATTCGATCTTAGGGTCGATCGTTGCGTTGTAGTAGCCCATGCCTACGGAGTCGTAGACAACAGTCTCTCCCTGGTCCCAGACATTATTGCTGTTAGAGTCCACATATTTGATCTTGATGTCTGAACTTAGCGAAACGCCTAGTGGTGGGTTAGCGGGAACTATGATGGTGTCGACTGAGTCTACGACATAGTTGCTGTCGGAATCATACACTACTGCTTCTCCGGTATTCCAGACGCCGTTCCTGTTGGAGTCGACAAATAGAATCTTTGCATCGGTCTTCAACGAAGTACCAGGACCCGGAGCGCTTCCGTATAGGACGGGATCCCCAGTCTGAAATGTGCCGGTCAGATTTACGTCATAGATTATGGGCTCGCCGCTGTCCCAGTGCCCGTTTGAGTTAAGGTCCACATATTTTAGATGCGGATCGCTTGATGCGCTGTACTGGTTGTCCTTATTGCTGTCGTAGACGACGGTGTTTCCCGCGGCCCACGTCGTTCCGGATCCGATGAACTTGACATGACTGTCTAGGGTCAGAGAAGTTCCCGGGTTTATCGGATTCCCAGCGATCACTGGTTTCCCGCTGGTGTAAAGTCCATTGTTGTTGGTATCATAGACCACGGCCTCGCCCGGGTCCCAGTGATTGTTGGTGTTGATGTCGACGTATTTGATTAGGGGATCGGATCTGAGCTGGGTGCCAATTGACACGCTTCCTGCGATGATCGGTTTGATCGACTCGTAGATTCCATCGTTATTCGTGTCGTAGACGACCGGTTCTCCTGGATCCCAGTGACCGTTCGAGTTGGCATCTACATACTTGATCAGAGAATCTTGTTTCAAAACCGTACCATTTACTGGGGCATTGTCCGTGAACCGAAGTTTGCTGTCAGAAGAGAGAGTTGTTCCCATCGGGACCTGTTGTGGGCCAGTGAAGCTCGCCGCGTGCACGAGAGGAAATTGTAGCGTCGCGAGGACTCCGACTAGGAGTAAGACGAAGAGTGAGGAGGTGCGAATGGCTCGTCGAATTTCCAATTCAAAGTCCCCAGTGTTGCCTGACGCTGAAAGAAAAAAGAAAAGGATTTTGGGGGTTTAGGTTGTGTCTATGCCTTCACGAAGAAGAACGTTGGGCTGGTGATTGACTGGCCCGCTACGCAAGTGCTGGGGTCGACGCATCGCGCGAGAGTGACGATTATGGTGTATCTGCCGAGAGCATTGCCTGCGCTGGAGAAGGTGTAGACTCCCGAAACCGTGCCGCTACTGCCCGGGTTGAGGAAGAACTGAACATTGGATTGGACTGGAGTGTCAACGCCGTTGGGAGCGATGACGTCAAAGGTGACGCCGCCGAATCCTGCGCGGACGTTGCTCGAGTTGTAGATGACCATTGCGCTGATGGTGACTTGGGTCTCAGCGTGCTTGAGGTGGAATGCTGCCTTGGGAACAGTTGCATATGGCGATACTAGCGTCAACACCGGCGGGACAACGAAGGTTGCGCCGCTGGTCGTGACGGATACTGGCTGTACTGATCCACCGACGTCAGCCGCTATGTTAGCTAGGCTGATGCCGATGTTTGCAGTGTTAGCGCTGAGTACCGAGAATGTCACTGAGAAGAGCTGGCCACTTGAGGACGAGAGATCCACGGTGTTACCACCGAGGAGGCTCTGGGTCGACTCGCATGAGCCGGTGAGATCGTTGCAGAAGGCATTGACGGAGAACGCGTTCAGTCCGTTGAAGACGTCACACGCGCCCGTCGAGTCGCATCCGCTGAAGGTGGCTGAGACAGCGCTGAGTACGGTGTTGTCGTAGTTGATTATCACGTCGTAGCCTACTAGTAGCCCGACGTCACTAGCTTGGACCGAGACGGTGAACATGCCGCCAACATCCCCAGCGTTTGCTGGTGGAGTGATGAAGACACTTGGTGGTTGTGCGTGTACGCTAATGAGCGATCCTGGTAGAATTGCCATGAGGCTTAGCAGTGATAGTACTATTGGAGTGAATTGTCGTCTATTCAAGACTATCCAACTGGGGCTTCCTTTGGAACGGATATAAGAGTTACTGAGCATGGGAGAGCTACTTGTATCCGAAGAAACCCGCCGTAATACGTGGCAGGCTGGGTTATCTGCTATAGATCTGAAAGCATCCACTTGAAAACCAGATCATAATCGCAAAAGGTTGCGAACCTCCAGAAGCGTTCAGAACTGTCGCTGGAGAGAATAGGATAGAGGGAGGCTGAACTTGTCCCGGGCCCAACCGTTCTTGATCATGCTCGAGTATTCTTGAGCAAAGAATAATTGCATAATCAAAGAGTGCAGACGAGGAACGAGGATTGAGAATCTTCCCATCAGCACTCATACTACTGGGGCTGCTCACCGTGCTCCTAGCTCCTCAGATTCCTCATCTGGTCGTCGCCTCGGATCCGGCGACGATCCATGTTCCTCAAGATTATCCAACGATCCAAGCCGCGGTCAGCGCTGCCAACCCCGGGGACACGATCATTGTGTCCTCGACGGGGTCTCCTTATGCCGGCAACATCACGATCGACAAGAGTCTTTCATTGCTCGGAGCCTCCGCATCGTCGACTATCATAGATGGAGGAGGCACGACACCCGGTTTGCTTGTGAATTCGACGAGCAACGTTGAGGTCTCTGGCTTTACCATAAGGAATTCGGACTCTACAGATAGCGAATTAGCGATAGTTTCGTCTACAAATGTGACCGTGAGCGGGAACATACTTGTCTCTACGTTGAACCCTCCCGGGAATGGGACTTTTGTCGCAAACTCCAACCTGGTCGTTGTGAGGAACAACGTTGTAACTGGAAACATTTACGGGATTGCAGTGCAAGGCGGCTTTAGCAACGTCATTCAGTCGAATAATGTAACGGGCAATCGCGCCGCAGATCTGTATCTTGGAAACACGACGGGCGATAGAGTGTCTAACAACATTCTACGGATATCCCAGTCCGGATTGGATGTATGGGATGGCTCTACTGGTAACACTGTTTCTCGGAACACGGTTGCGAACAATACCCTGGCGGGAGTTTGGATGATTTCATCCGCGAATAACCTCGTTGTCAACAATAACATAGATTGGAACAACGCGACGTCGAACTCGATCGGAGTCTATCTACAGAGCACTTCTGGGAACCAGTTCTACTACAACAACATCCGCCACAACGGGGTCCAATTGTATGGAGTCTACAGCACCGACATGGTGGGGAATGTTTGGAACGATATGGGGAATATTCCGCGAGGCAACTTTTGGAGCGACTACCGTGGACTGGATAATGATACTGATGAGATTGGGGATACTAGCATACCATGGCCTTGTCCTACGGGTGGTCATCCGTGCACCGTATTCGGGGGGCCGGCGGGGGTCGACTACTATCCCCTCATGAACGCTACAAAGTTGCCTGTGCTCAACGTCACCGTGACCGCTTTACCGCTTAGCGGGTGCAGTGTTCCTTCTCCGCTCCGGATCAGTTTCAACAGCAGCGTCCAAGGCGGTTCTCCTCCCTACCAGTATTCCTGGAGATTCGGCGACAATACACTCGGGGGAAACGCGACCACGTTGACCCACCAATACACTGCGAGAGGAGAATTGTTTGCTACACTGACGGTAAACGATAGCTCTATCCCAGCGAACTCTGTATCAGAAATTGTCAGCATAACCTCTTTCTCCGGTGGCCTAGCGCTTCGTCTCAAAGACTCTTCAGGAAACCCTGTTAGTGGTGCCAATGTTACCTCGACGAGTCAGCCTCCGGGACTTGCCAAGATCTACCAAGTGACGAACTCCACCGGTATTGCCTATTTTCCATGCTTGCCTCCTGGCGTGTACAGCTTCCAAGTATCGCGCCAAGGATACCAGACTCTTCGGACTAGTCTGACGATCACCAACTCGATTCTAGCTCAGAGCATCACCCTGTCCCAGACCACATCGCAGAATTCGTTCCCCCTCTACCTGCTTGAGTATGTCGGAATAGCCGCAACTCTCAGCCTCATCGTCGTACTGATAGTGCTACTGCGGCACAGGATGAAGAGGCAGATGGGCAGTTCAGGGTCCGCCCGCCCTTGAATCGACTGTTCAGTTGAGTAAGAACTAGATTCTTGTTAGGATAAACGGGTCCCTTATCTGGTGGGACGAGTGGGCTGGGCGTCCGAGTAGACGGTCAGTTTTTGGGGCTTGGAGTGCCGAAACCAGTCTGTCTTCGGCCGCGCGCACCAGCTCGAAAATTTTTTGAAAAAAAGAATACTTGTTTTTGACAACTCGAAACGGTGGAGGGTGAAAGTGATTGGAGGTTCTTCGCTGGAGGAGTAAAACTGTTCCGTTATTCCAGCGTTCTCGCCAAGAGCTCTCGGAGAGAGGGCACTGCGTTGGATTAGAAGACCTAGAATTCTGCTAGTCGTCCCTGGTAGAGACTTCGACGGTAAGAGATGGAGAGGCTGAAGCGCCAGAAGTTATGCTCAGCTTGGCCGTGTCAAGGTCTGACGTAGCGTCGCCCCTGACTGTGACGGATGCATGGAACGTTCCAGAGCTGTCATAATCATGGGTCGTTGTGCACACACC
>JAJPJY010000100.1 GCA_021323995.1 bacterium
AGATTCCGCCTCCCTCCCCTTCGAGAAACCCATTGGTACAAAAGTGGACTGATTCATCTCCAATCACTCCCGGCAATGGTCACCTCCCACGTCCTAGATCCCAAGCCCGATGAATTGATCGTTGATCTCAACTGTTCACCAGCAGGAAAAATGTCTCACCTCTGCCAGCTGACCGAGAACAGGGCCTTGGTAATTGGTTTTGACAGAAACGAGCGGAAGATCGAGAAGGCGAGAGAACACCTCGAGAGACTGCACTGCAAGAACTATCAGCTCATCGCTCACGATTCGCGGTATGCTCATCTCGACTATACTTTGAGACCGGACAAGGTGCTCGTGGATCCTCCTTGTACAGGGCTTGGGGTTATGCCGAAACTCTCACTTGAGACGACCTTGGCGGCGGTCAAGAGCTTGGTCGATTACCAGAAACAGTTCCTGACTGCGGCAGCGTCCATGGTCAAGGAGGGTGGAACGATCGTCTACAGCGTCTGCACCATTACCCATGAAGAATGTGAGGGTATGGTTGAGTTCGCAGAAGACGAACTGGACCTTGTCGAGGTCGTGGCTGAGCCTACCGTTGGAAGCCATGTTCCTGGTTCGAAGGGGAAGAGCCAGAGGTTCGATCCCGAACTTGACGGTGCCGGGTTCTTCATCGCAAAGTTCGTCAAACCATAAGGTGTCCTCGAAAAACGGCTGATCTGAAAAGTTTCCAGACGAGGCTGGACAAGGCAAAGAACGCGATAGAGAAGTCGGGTCTCAGAGATGGCCTTGTCGTGCATCATGATGAGGCTGACGGGCTCTGTTCGGGAGCACTGGTCAAAGTCGCCCTAGACAAATTGGGTCTGAAAACTAGCCTGATCTGTCTTGACAAGTTGTATCCCGAAGTCGTTCAGGACGTGCAGGCGGGACCCCGACGGGTTGTCGCGTATGCTGATATTGGCTCGGGACACGTAGAATGGCTGAGCAAGTGGAACAGGTCGACCAACATCATCCTCGCTCTGGACCACCATGACACTGTCGAGGTCGCGGACCCCTCGGTCCACAACCTGAATCCGGAACTCGAAGGATTCTCAGGAGAGAAGGACGCTAGCTCTTCAACAATAGGCTACATGTTTGCCAAGAGCATCGACCCTTCACTCGTCAAACTTGCGCCTCTCGCAATCATCGGAGCCAATGAAATACCCGGTGAGATTCAGGGTCTAAACAGAATCGCGCTTGAAGATGGTGAGAAGAGTGGTCAGGTCCATAGAACCCAGGCCGGCAGCCTCAAGCTGGACCTTTCCGGAGCATCACTCTCTCCAAGCCGAGCCTCAACCATCCTCAACGTTCTCGGGTCCGTCGGCTACTACCGGCATGGTCCCGAGACCGGGATCCAAGCCTGCATCAACGGCTTCGACAAGCAAACAGTAGTTCAAGCGGATCGTCTCGAAGAAGAAAGGAAGAATGCAAACCGGAAGATGCTCAGCGTAATCCGTGAGAGAGGACTTGCACAGCTGAAGAATGTCCAGTGGTTTCACGCCGGCGACAACTATACTGGCATGAGCGGTAAAGTTGTGGGAAGCTTCTGCTCATACCTCAGTTACCAGCGATTCGTCAACCCGGTCAAGTACCTGATAGGAATGATGAACATTCCACCAGACATCCCAGGATGGGGCAGACTCCCATCACCACTGGTCAAGGTCTCAGGACGGGTCCCCCAGCCGCTCGCGAAGATGATAGAGACCCGCAAACGGCCGCCACTATCCAGGATACTGCCAGATGCTTGTGAGAAGGTAGGTGGATTCGGAGACGGCCACACAGTAGCCGCCTCGGGCGTCTTTCCAATCGACCGAGAGGAAGCTTTCCTAGAAGCGCTGGACGCCCCGGTGCCATTGAATCCCTTGGGAATGAGGCGAGACTGAACGGAACCATGGATTGCCGATAAGGACTAATGAAGCCCGCCGGGAGTACCAAGTATTAACCAGAGGAAATGAATAGATGGCAAAGTCGGCAGTCAAGACTCGGATGGGAGTACCATTCGTTACCGAAAGCGGGAGGACCAGAAGAGGATTCTATCCGCAGATTCCATGGTTCCCGTCTACGGGTTCCCGTATCTGGCGTGCTAACGTGGCTTTAGAAATATGAGAGCGATTTTCGTCGGTCTAATTCTTTGAAAGCTTAGGGCTTTACTAGATACTACAAATTAGCCAGAAAGACCTAAATTTTCACGGCTTAATTGCAATCTGACCCCATCTGAGCATCGTAGTATTCGGTCTTGACAGCGAACTATGGAGTATAATCGCTAGCTTCTGCATATTCGGAGCCACCTCAGCTCTTACTGTCTCCACAGTTTTCCTCGCGCTCTCTGCCAGGAAACAGGAGAAGCTCATACTGGCTCAAACGAAAGCAATCGTCAGTCCAAAAATTGCAGTGAGGCGAATTATCCGGGTCAAGCCTACAAGAGCTCAGCTGCTTCTCAGAAATGTAGGCGTCGGTACAGCAGACAAAGTACGCGTGAAAATATCTTGGGGCGGGACTTCGGTCACTCTCCCACAGCACACAGGGTTCATGATGGGTCCAGGAGATGAGAGGAGAGCAGGTTTTGATGTTCCAGAGGCGCTGGAAACAATCGATTCGATCGAAATTGAACTTGAGGACGTTCTGGGAAATAAGATAAGCCACTTGGCGAAAGACCGCCCAATACAGTGACTCCGGAGCCCGAATTGGGGCCTACACCGTTTGGCCTACACCGTTGAACTCCTATCCCATAGGTCTGCCAATGCTTTGCGGGAACTTCAGAAGACCGATTATGACTTCGAGTAGCCAGGATTCACAACAACCTCATCATGGAATCAACTGGTGAAGGACATTTGGTCTGTCTTCCGTGCGGGAAGACCATTGTTTTGAGTTCGACTGATTCGAGAAAGTGTGAAGCCCAAGTAACATTTTGGCTGTGTTGCGCAGAGGATTGCGTAGTTTAAGTGAAGGTTTGTTTCGCTATGATGCCTTTGTCCGTAGCGAGTCGTAGTAATGCCTGGACATCCTCGAAAGGCGCCATCATCGCGGACTCTCCCCACCACCACACCCCTTTCTTTGAGGTCGTGATTCTGTAACCGAACCGCAATTGCTTGGTTCCACTGGGCCAGAGCAGTTCTTCCATCAGAATTATCTTTTCAGGATAGTCTGATTGCTGTCGCCAAACAACCCTGCCAATTTTGAATACTACTCTATCTTTCGATGTCTTTCCTTGAGGAATTATGCTTCCTTCACTTTTCAGACGAAGTGTTCTTCCTTGACGGTCCTTCACGGGAATCTCTCGGTCTGTGTCCGTCTCGGAAAAGTAACCT
>JAJPJY010000005.1 GCA_021323995.1 bacterium
CTCTGGTTTGGTAAGATCGTGTTTCGGCTTACGGCCGGGTTTAGGGAGTGGTTACTGTTTGAGGGCGAAATTCCTAGTAATGCGGTCGGTACAATCGCTAATGCTATCAGGACGGCGAGGATTAACAGACTTCTGGACGCGAATTTACTTTTCATTCTAATTCCATTCTACCTTTTTTGTCGAAATTGTACCTGCAACTTCTGATTGCAAGATGCGAGGGTTAGGCTTTGGAAGTCGATATAAGAGTTTGTAATCGCGAGCCGATTCTAAGTTGCTCCGTATATCTGCGGGATACATCGGATGACTCTTACTACCTAGTCAGGAATGCAAAACGATTCGACAGTCGTAGGATCTCGCCTGTTTGATACACTATAGAGTTGATAAAAGAAAAGCGAAAGACCGTCCTTTTCAACGGATCAAAACACCATCCTGTTCTTTCGAGCCGGAATTCTTAAGAAATCCTCTCAGAACAACTTGCAAAATCCCAAAATCGTGTATAGCGTCAAGAATATGGCTGTGCTTCTCGGAGAATTCGGGTCTCAAAGTCTCGCCATGAGCTCGACACGCCAATAATCAGAACCGACGAACGTGAATCATTACGATATGAGTGGAAGAACCCCAAAACCCGCCCTGAACCAGGATCGGAGCAGGGGATTTGACCTCTGCGACTCTGCACGTTTACCGGGATGCTGACAAGCACGATCTGGAAAACGGTCGACCGGCCTGTTCTGCAGGGAATAGTCGGAATCTAACCCCGGAATGGTTTCAACTGGCGGGACCATTATCTGAAATTCTCTGGAGCGCGATCTCCCGCGACAAAACACAGGTTTGTCTAAGACAATACTAGCTACTCAAGATCAGTCATGGCTCTCAACCGCTAGAACAATTTCCGAATATTCCGCTTTTTTTCTGACGAGGTCAAGATCCCGATCCCAAAGCTTGATCGATACCGATCCGCTAGTTCGGCAGCAATCTGGTGTTCCGGCATAGAAGGTCCGGACCCGTCCCGATCGTAGCTGAAAGCAACGACAATGAAACGGTTCCGCGGTTTAAGACCAGTCAGATCAACCTGTTAAAGATTAGATCATCCTCAACTGTCAATGTACACTTCATCCGCCACATTTCTCCGGCTCTTTTGTTTGAGAGACGGATTCTAGATTCACGCAATCAGTTCGAAGTGTTACTGAACTTCGCCATCACATTCTTTCCCAAACTCTCCGGGCAAAAACGTCACTGACAGACTTGGAAACGATCGCAAGATGGGAGAGGACCCGCGGGGACACGAGTGCCGCACTGTCACGCGTAATGTCCAGCTCGCACTTTCGTAAGGCTCGGACTGCAATGGGCTAGGACGTTTAGAGAGATGACCAGGATAGCTACAGCAATCCTCTTCTTCCGCGGGTTGCTGGATCTATGGTGACAATACCGTCCGGCCAATACGAAGAAAGGTTGCGCGGTTGTTTAGAAACTGGTTCCTAGCATCCGCTTATCGGGCAGAAGAACGGGTCTATCTGCGGATCGATGCCAGTCAAGCTGGACAGGTTCGAGCTTCCGTTGTAGCTCGTTACTCCTGCACCGAAGTAGAATGCGACAGTTGCAAGGTCAGATATGTTGACCGTATTGCCGGGAGCAATGTTCGGGTTGACCCAGTAGCTAGACTGGGCACCTGTACAGAGAGGCCCAGTGCTACCTGAAGAGATTCCGAAACACGCGGCAACCGCGGCAAGATCTTGAATGTTCACTATGCCATCGTTGTTCGCGTCAGCATAGCTGATCTTGTAGAGACTGCTCGTGGTATCGCTTGGGCAGCACCGATCATATTGTTGGTTGCGAGTTAGGTAGATCTTGCCGCCGTTTCCCACGATCTGACCTCCCCAACAAGTTCCTTGGCAGGTTGGCGGAAAGTTTTCGGTGCATCCTCCTCCAAGATTACCAGCGTTGGGAGATCCAGCAGGAGCGACACAGTTGAACGGACCATCACCGATGAAGATGCCTGGAGTGTTCGTCAATGGATTATTCGCGGTCATAGGATCAAAGGAGAGAGTCGCGCACTGCGAGGTCGATGCGTTCGGAATGCCATTGCCAGCCAGTCCACCAGCACCACTAACCGTACCGCAGTAGGGTTGCCAGAGAGCCTGCTCGAGAATAAGCGCAGTTCCGACTTGACTCTCGTAGAATGGAGACTGGAGCGCGAGGATGACTTGTAGTGTCTTGCAGGGTTGTCCGTGGCCGCAGTCGAGGCCTTGAGCACTGACAACATTCGCTACAGCAGGACCGAGGTTGAGTGAGGGAACATCGCGTTCTGCGAGCAGCGAGTAGGCGACATCGTTCGCAGTTACAGGATTCCCATCTTGGAATTTGAGATCATTCCTCAAATGCCAGATCTGGGTCGTACAACCTGTCACCGGACCCGTGCCGGGGCTACTGCACTCCGCTGTCGGGTTGAATACTGATGCATGGCGTGTAGTCTGCCAGTCAAGAAACTGTCCACTACCCACGTTTGTCAACGGGTTGACAGCAAGCATCGAATCGAAGACTTCAGAGACAACATTCGACTCCCAGAGCGTAGAATACTGAAACGGGCTCAGCTGGCCTGTTGTTTGCGAGAAGCCCATGCGGATGATACCGTTGTCAGTAGTGCCTGTTCTTCCACCTGGAGCATAAGCCGAGTTGACAGGAGCATAGCCCGGCACCTGCCGGGCGTTCAGCAAGGTCCAGAATGGAAACTCAGTTCCCGCGCCGATAGTGTTGACAATGCTCGATTGGGTGCTAGCGCACAGTGAGCCGGTGCACTGCTGGTAGTTCCATCCGTTCAGCTCGACAAACGTGTCGACACCGGACCAGCCGGGAACATCTGCAGCGTTGTTCAACAGGTCAATCTCTGCTCTACGGAAGAGGGGACCCGCGGTTATGCTTGTGCCGAACTCACCCGCTGTCGAGTCGGTGTCGAACTGCGGGTTGCAGAATAAGACGTAGTCGTAGGGCTGGGCCGATGCGGGAGGAGTTGTCGAAGAAGGAGTATAGCATGTTCCTCCGCTGAACTCGCTGTTGAAGAGAGCATTGAGATAGTCCGCGGTGTTTCCCAAAGTAAAACCGCCTGTGTAGAGGTTCCAGCAGTTCGGACCCACTCCGCCGGCTGTCACCGGCCCATCGCCGAACACGCAGGCCGCTACTTGATCGATCTGGTAGTAATTGGGTAAGAAGTTGGGACACGCCCCATTGCAGACGGAGCCGCCTCCGTTACTGGACGGAGTGCCGAAGATTGCGTTTAGAGTGTCGGCTATGATGGTTCCGAACTGCTTCCGTCCTGAACTGTTTCTGATGTAGAAGTTGATGTGGCCGTTGGGTACAACGTGTGGATAGTTCGAGAGAGTGTATCCCGCTCCGGCAAGAGTCGCGTTTCCTAGTGCGTTAGCAACGTTCTCGCAAGTAGAGCCTGACGGTGCAAGTGATAGGCCCATTGTGACTAGATCATCGCAGGCGGCCCGAAGATCGTCGTGGCCAGAGTAGCCTTTGCCAGGAGTAATTCCTGTTCCGGTTACTTGCCACCAGAGGGTTCCGCCTGAAATGCTGTCACTGGCGAAATTGTATGCAGACACGTCAGCTCCACCATTGCACGCTGATGCCCATGGATGGTTTGCGAGCTGGCAGTCAGCAGCAGTCCATTCAGCGGGTGTTGTTGGCGGCGTAATCAGTGGAGAGGGTGTGCAATTAGGAGCATCGTCTCCCGGGTCGACCGTATTGTCTGGACACGCCGATTGGCCGTAGAATCCGTTAACGAAGGCTGGCACGTCAATCACGTGAGCCAATGCAGCGCCCCAAGCAACTCTTGCGGGCGTAGTGCTCACGTTGCTGATGCTGTTCCAGTTGACCTTGTAAACGACCTGGGTGTTCACTCCGCTGGAAATGGTGATTGCGGAAGAGCCGCTGTAGATGCTTGCGCTGAGCTTGTATGATCCTGCCAGGATACAGGGTATGTTGTAGATTCCGTCGGGCGTTGGACCGCCGGAGTCCGATACAGTTACCGACGGTGAACCGCTAGGCTGGTTTGCAGCCGTCACGGTGTTGTACTGGTCTTTGATGATGGAATTGCCAGTCTCCTGGTTCTCCAAGGAGATGGATAGAGAGCCAAATCCAGTGCTACATGCAGCAGTAATGGGGCCTGCTGTTGCTGAGGAAGGGACAGTGTTTCTTGACGTGACCAGAGGTATGCCCATTACACTTGCGTAAGAGTTGATCTGAAGATCGAAGATGCTGTTCTCACTTGTGGGCGTCGTGCAGAAGTAGTCAGGGTTGAACGAGCTGTCACAGAACGCGGCAGACGATCCTGTTCCAAGGTTCGCAGGCTGAACCGGCCAGTCAGTAATGTCGACCTGGCCAGCTGTGAAAGCGTTGAACATAGACCCGTAATCACCGTAGACTGTGATGATCATGTTCTGTTCTTGAGGACCGAATGGGGACCATCGAGTTGGACTCGACTGGACCAAACCATGAGCTCTGGGAAGCGTGACAACTGAGGGTAGCGCCATGAGTATCGAGAGGCATACGAAGAGCGCTATGACCGGCGTAGAAGATCGCATTCTTCTCGTATGATACTCTTCGCGTGCCGTTGCTCACTTAAGTTTATCCAAGAAGCCGGTTGCTAGACGAACAAAATATTTCTAGTTATTAGAGAATAGAACTATCCCGCATTCCTTAGCAATTCAAAACTGCTCCCAGGCTCGAGCTGGGCTCTGGTTCAGATGTTCGGGGCTGTTATTTCCCGGCGTATTTGAAGAACAGCAGCAGAAAGATTCCTAGGACGAACGAGTATGCGATCAGTTGGGCTAGAGTCTTCCGGAGGAAATGAGACTCTTTGAACTGCATCGAAGCACCAAACTTTTTTTCGCCAACAACAGCCACGATTATGAAAAAGCTCGCGATCAGTGCATACATCGCCAGCCCACCCCAATAGTAGATCACGAGCGGTATCGAGATTAGGAGCACTACGAACATCATGGGAAGACCGACGCTCGTCAAGAGTCCAGAAGCTGAGCCGAATGCCCATTCCACCCGGTTCTGAATACGCTTTAGCCGGCCAGCTCTCTTGCTGGTCTCAGAATGGATCTTCCTGAACTTTTCAACATCGAAAAAGTGCTTGTCGGATTTGTCTTCTTTCTGATCAGTCAAGATCCTACACGGTCCACCAGTGAACCCGCAACCAGCCGAGGCATACACAATGAGATAGCAGAGATCGAAATGATATTCTTATCCGTCCACCATGCACAGACCTGTCATTCCACATAGTGGACTTGTGAGACATGTCTAGTATGAGTCTCCAAAGTTAGACGCGACGATCGCCAAGTCCCCGATGTCAATCTTTCCGCTCCCTTCAAGATTTGCTGCAGGGTTCCAGTTCGCGGTTCCAGGTGTGCTGTTAAACGAGTAGGCTACGAGTGCCAAGTCCAGAATGTTTACAGTAAGGTCGCCGTTCACATCACCGAGCACTTTCGCGTTAGCGTTGAAGATTGCTGATCCGGTTGCGGAGACTGTTACTCCAGCAAAATTCTCCAAAGACCAAGCAATACCAATCGCGTTTGTCTGATATGTAACCGGAAAGTTGGACGGTAGATGGCGGGTCCCAACAAGCGCGTAGTCAAGCTTCACCGACAAGAGAAGGCTATCGTGCGGATCAAGAGTCGTACCGGCGGGAGTGCCCGTGAGATTGTTCACTGTTAGGTCAACGGTCTCCGGACTGGAACCTGACACTGACACAGACACGCTGCGTGTAATGTCTAAAATTGTTCTGTTACCAAACTCGAAAAATACAAACACATCCTTCACAGAGTGCTGATTCGGCTGACTCACTGTCCAGTCGCTGGGGAGCTGTGTTTCCATACGTAGCGAAGAGAATGAGACTGTTCCAGTGTTGGTGAGGTTTGTCCAGGCGAGCACTTGTCCCGGATTGGTGGATCGGACAGTCCCATGGGCCAGGACGACATTCACACTTGGGCTGCCGGTAGAATCAACTGGCAAACGGCTTCCAGATCCATCAGTGAAAAAGTTCCTGACAGTAATGCGTGGAAACGACGTGGACTTGAGAATGGTAAGCGAGACCAGGATCGAGTTCGACAAGCCTCCGCCGTTTCCGGTGATAATGATCCCATAGTTTCCCGGCGGGGTATTCAGGCTAGTTGTCACTGTCATGAAAGTCTGCACACGAGAGCCAGAAGATACTTGGAGGAGACTGGGCGCAAACGAGACATCGGGACCGTCCGGAACCGTTGGAACAACAAGGCTCGTCACGGAAACATTCCCTTGAAATCCGCCGAGGCTTTGAACCGCCACGCTCGACGTTGAACTTCCACCGGACCCAAAGACTATCGGAGGACTACCATCGCCCCCCTCGATTGTCGCGAGTCCAAAGTTTGTCGCCGGCGGAGGATTCGTGCTGACCGCCAAGCGATCAGTTATCATTCCTTCAAACACTCTGTTGTTATTGTTGACGACGGTGAGTCGTACCGAAAAATTGCCGGTGAAACCTACTGGCTGGATTCCACCGAACCGGTGGCTTATTGCCGGAAACAATGTACCAAAACTGGTGCCATCGCCAAAGTCCCAGATATACTGGGATATCCCCCTGCTCGGCCCAGTCATGTTCTCAGGATCAAAACTAGCGGACGAGTCAAAAATTATCGTTTCGCCCTGCAACGGGTTTGTAGGAGTGGTGTTGAAGACCGGGACGGGTCCAGTCCGGGAGAGATCATTCTTGAAATATCCATCCGTAGTTGTTACATCGATGGTTGCGAACCCGAGCACGAGCCGGGTCCAGCTCTGGGCTCCGACGCCTGGGTTGCCGATGCCTTGGGCCAGTGTCAGCGGGCTTACGCCGATATTCGTGACCAGAAACGTGATGTGGAAGAGTGTCCCGCTGCCGAGGTTGAATGAGGAGCCGAGATTTACAACCGCAACAGCGACGGTCCCGGGCTGCGAGAGATCGTTCTTCGCGACGAGGGGAGCATTGAAGACTGTTCCTGTTGCAAAGTCGTCGGACTGAGCCTTCAGATAACCCGGATCATAGTATAGTGTCAGCTCGTATCCGTTGAAAGGGGGAGCCCCGGTCACGTTCATCTCAAACGTCACCATTGACCCGACGACTAGAGTTGTGTCCGTCACGTTCGCAGACCCGTAAGAATCACTCCAGACCCCGACGACTGGAAGAGCCGGCTGCGCATGCACGACAGTTGTGGGACTTAGCGTGATGACGAGCGCGGCTATTGTCAAGAAGATGAGTAGAACCGGTTTCGGTTGCGAGTGAACCAACTAGAAGACAAACCCGCTCCGTGCGTGAGAAGAAAAGGCTTCGCACAGCTCTCGGGACCAACGATGAGCATGGTCAGGGCAACCTTAATCCCAGTCAGCAGCAAGCCCCGTTGGTCGAGTGGCTAGAGCTGGAAGCGCTCCAGGGAAGAGACGCGGTGGCCGTACTCCTCGTAATTACGACAATAGTCTCGGCTTCAGCAGCCGGCGCCTACAGCTACCAGTACTA
>JAJPJY010000049.1 GCA_021323995.1 bacterium
ATATCTCGGTAATTCTCTCCTTTACTAGAATCTCATAGTATTGCTGGATTATGCCTACGGTGAGTAGTATGCCGGTTCCTGTTCCGAACGCTCCGAGGAAGTCAGCTCCCGCTGCAATCATTCCGATGGTGATTCCGCCGATTACCGTGACGGTTGGGATGTACCGGTCAAGGACTTGCCGGATGGTTGCCCCGGATCGCCGGAAGCCTTCGATCTGCATGCCAGAGTCGATCAGTTGTTTGGAGACTGTCCTCGAGTCCATTCCACCGACCTCGACCCAGGTTACTGCGAAGAAGACGCATGCCAGGACGAATACGAGCATGTAGACCCCGGCCCTGACCGGGTCGCCTACTACTATGCTGAGCGAGCGTGGAGCGAATGTGTAGTACGCTAGCCCCTTTGACGGGATCAGTTGCCCGCCTTGGGCAGCGGTCTCCTGCGTGTAGCAGCCGGGTATGAGGCTGAGCCAGAAGTTTAGTCCCGATGTCGAGCAGGTTGGGTTGTACCTGTTGAAGATGAGCTGGCCGATGAAGTAGACGTTTCCGAAGAGTGCTGCTGCGAATATGACTGGTATGTTTGATACGTAGAAGAATTTGATCGGGAATCTTCCTCGGAAGCCTCGGTATCTTGCATAGGAGACTGGTACTTCGACTCGTAGGCCGTTGAGATAGATTATGATGAGGAAGACGGTAACGGTTGTGATTAGCCCGAGCATGTCTGGTAGACCGCTTCCTCTGTAGAGGACGCTCTGCCAGGCGGTGAAACTGGCTGGGCTGGCGAGTATGGGTCCGAGGGATTGGAAGAAGGCGATTATCGCGCCTAGGGTGTGTCCGTCGCTGACTGGGCCGATTGGTCCGACTGCGTCCCAGACGATTGAGAGGCAGACTCCTGCGGCGATGAAGAGGCTTATGCCGCTTCCAAAGCCCCAGTTTTTCTGGAGCATTTCGTCGAGGAGTATTATGACGACTCCTGCGACGAGGAGTTGGAGTAGTATGAAGAACGCGTTCTGAAAGCTTGGTGCCGATACTAGTCCAGTGGTCGAGTTTGTAGTGTTGTAGGCTCCGCCCAGTATGAATGCGAGTCCTTCGAATAGTGTCATGAATACTGAGAGTACTTTGCTTGCTCCGGTGAAGAGTGCTCTATCGTCGGGGTTGCTGAGGTCGACGTTGATCATTCTCGAACCGGATAGGACTTGGAGTATGAGTCCGGCTGTGACTATGGGTCCTATTCCTAGCTCTACGAGGGTGCCTCGCTGGCTGGCGAATATGACTCTCAATGGTCCGAAGGGATCGTTGACTCCTCCCGAGTGAGCTATGCCGTAGATGGGCGTCTCCGCCATTACAAGGTAGACGACGAGTGCGAGGGCGGTCCAGATCAGTTTCTCGGTGAATCCGACGTCTCGTTCTGGAGGTCGGACGCTCGGGAGGACGCGTGTGAGGGGCCGGAAGAGTTCTATGAATCGAACCGTTGTGGACTCAGCCCTGTTTGACCGGTTCGGCCGCCTGGGGGAGGATGACTTGGCCGCCGGCTTGGCTGATCTTCTCCGCGGCTCTCTCCGAGCACCGGGCGACTAGGATTTTTAGAGGACGGGTTATTGTTCCGTTTCCGAGAAGTTTGCTATAGCCTATTTCGCCGAGGTTGATCTCGATCTTGCCCTCGGACTGTTTCGTCTTTCCCTGCAGGATGAGCTGGTCTATTCCGAGTTCCAGATCGCTGATGTTGATTGCTTTTCCCGGGTGTTTGTTGACTGGTGTGAAGCCTGATTTTCCGATCTCCCAGCCGTAGCGTATGACGCTGCTCCATCGGTGGCGTTTCCATCCAGCGTTTCCGTGTCCGCCCTGCATTCCAGAGTCGCGGTGTTGTCCTGATCTTCCCCAGCCGTGGCATCTGCTGGCGCGGAGTCGGCGGGTTTTTCTTTTCCGGGTGGCCATTGGGGGTCTTGTCTCTCCATCCTATTTGTTTGGGAATAAGCCGGATGCTATGTTTCTGTCCGGGTTTGGGCCGGGGCGGAATTAAACATTATCCGGATTGTCTGGATTCCGTGATGGGAAAGCCAATTAGGGCCTTGGTTGGGGCTGGGAGCGTGCGGGGGCGGGCCTGGCGGTTTGCGGGAGTCCGCCCGTATAGGGCGGCCCGTATTGCCAAGCCAGGTCAAAGAGACCCAAGTCGAAAGCGGGTCTTGGAAGCGCAGGCCTGAGGCGCCTGTCCCGTAGGGGTTCGTGGGTTCAAATCCCACCTCCCGCACCATGACCGCCGCAAATCGTGAAGGAGTTTTTCCGGATCCAACAACGCTCGGGACCATAGAAACGTTAACGGAGAGAGACGAAACAATGGATTTTTCTCTTCTCGTCATTTTTCTATCTCAGTTGTTCCTTTATCTTTTCCAGGGAGTTCGCTGTCACAACAAGACTCCCTCACACCTTCAACTAGAACCAATGGCGTTCCCTAGCACGGTCTGTCGAAATCGCCCAGAACAATCCCTAATCTCAAATCGGGGCTTCTGATTTGACCTAGCCGCATTCTGCGTGTTCACCTCCGCGCATTAACCTGCATGACGAAAACGGACGACTCGCCACTTTTGTGGAAATAACCCGAATCTACGCCCAGAACGGAACCATCTGGTGGGACCCCCTTCCAAAAATTCATGGAGCGTCTCTCCCCGCGACACAAAACCGGTTTATGGGACTTGTTCAGCGTCGAAGAACTCGCCTAGAATACGCGCAGATCAGTAATCTCGAAGGGCGGGCCGATAATGCCCAACGTCAGCCCACTCGTTAAGCGTCAAAGGGCCCCACTGGCGATAGGGAATGAACGTGGAATGATCGAAAACAAAATTATTCCCATGACACAAAAGCGGTCATTCCCCAGTCCAGAATCTGCCCCAGAATAAACCCGGATCGTGAAACAGGGAGGGGTGTCCAAAATTGCGGCTTCATCACGCTGAACTGCTCCAATATCGCAGGTTACGGAAATCGGCCCTCCACATATTCTGCCCGCCAGAATCGGTACTCTCGCCCAGAAACTGTTCAGACAGAAAAAGGATCATTCCCAATCTGGAAAACAATTTTTTCCCGTGACACAGACTGCGACTCTGGAAGGAAGCATGGTTGACGAGAAAAAATTGTTACCGAATGATAAGCGATAGTTGTTTCGAACAGGTGGGTCCGTGTCTAGATGCTGGAAGTCACTATGTCACTACCTATGCGTATGATAATTTTGTCGTAGAAGTATCTGGATAGTCGACTGGGCTCGGAGAAGCTGGTTCGCTCTGTCTGATCTAATGCTTTAGCGCGGGTCGAGATCGCATGACGATCTCTCTCGCAGCCTCGACCTGTCGCGGGTACTCCTTTCCACGCCCCGAGAGCTTCTTGTCCGCCTTGTGTGCGTCAAGCTTCGCAACGATATAGTTGACGGCCTTGTGAATGTCGAACTGTTTGCAGCTGAAAACATCGACAAACGCAGAGTTTCGGTCAGGAAACGTGTGAATGCTAATGTGACTCTCGGCAATTATGACAAATCCGCTGACGCCCCATTCAGAAGGGTTGTCGCTCGGACGATAAATGAACGTGTACGGCGGAGTAATCTTGTGCATCCCGATAACGTCGGGAAGCTCATCTAGCAAGTCATAGATCTGTGAGAGGTCGGAGAGCTTCCGAGGATCGCACTCCGATAAATCCAGCGTTAAATGTGGTCCGAACATTTCTAGAAGATTTTCTTGTCCGAATTTTCCGGATGATCACATTCAATGCCCGTGGCGTATTTAAGAATTGTTTGCGCAGAGATCAACAACGATGGTAAGTTTTCTGCGCAAAAATTTTTTCGCACAACGGAGAAAAAGATTTCTCCACGAACTTTTTCTACACAAATCAGATCAACAAGCAGACTGCAAGATCGAAATCACCGGAAAAAATTCTGTGATCCTCACACGAAGCCTGTCCACGCGACGCGACAAATCCGAGCGTCAGACAAGTTACACATAGTCGAAGCAAAGTGGAAACATTAAATCACGCGAGACACGTCCCCGCCATCCAAACAGGGAAACTGATGTCAAGAGAGTTCAGATTCATCCTCCGCTTCATGGGAACCGACGTAGATGGAAGCAAAAAGGTCATTTTTGGACTCAGCAAAGTAAGAGGAGTCGGACCGAACCTCGCCCAGGCCATCGTCAAGGTCGCAAAAGTCAATCCTCAAGCAAGAATGGGATCCTTGTCAGAGGCAGAGCTCTCAAGAGTGGAAGACGTCATTCGCGACCCACTCAAGCACGGAATCCCAGTACGCATGGTTAACAGGCGGAAAGACATTGAGACCGGACGAGACATGCACCTGACAGGGCCCGACCTGGTTCTGAAGATAAAGTCAGATGTCGATCTGATGAAGGATATCAAGAGCTGGAAGGGAGTAAGACACTCACTCGGACTAAAAGTCAGAGGCCAGAGAACCCGGACCACAGGAAGATCTGGAAAAGCCGTCGGCGTAAAGAAGAAAGTTCTCATGGAAGCAGCCCGGGCGGCCGAGAGAAAGCCCGCGGCGGAAGAGAAGAAGTAGAATAACATGGGAGACCCGAGAAAACCGCACAAGGGCTACGAGACCCCCCGCCACCCGTGGCGGAAAGACCAGCTCGAAGAAGAACTCCACCTTGTAGGAGACTATGGCCTCAGAAACAAGAGAGAACTACGACGACATGAGACCAATCTCTCACAAATTAGGGGAATAGCGAGAACACTTCTCGGAGCCGAAGAAGGACAGCGCGGACCGCTTGAAAGACAATACCTCACAAGCCTCGCCCGGCAAGGAATTCTACCCGAAGCAGCAACCGTCGACAATATTCTAGATCTTAACGTAAAGGATCTAATGGAGCGAAGACTACAGACCATAGTCTACCGAACAGGCTTAGCCAAGTCCATCTACCAAGCACGACAGTTTGTACTGCATGGCCACGTGAGCATCGCGGGAGACATTGTCACAGTGCCAAGCTACATTGTCCGTAGAGACCAAGAATCCAGAATCGCTTTCCACCAGACAAGCCCTCTCAGCAACGCTCAGCACCCAGCCAGAGCCGCAGCGGGAACTGGAAAGAGAGTGTCCAGGATAATTGAAGAAGCAGGCGTGCCAGCAGCACCAACAATGCCCGCTCTACCCGATGTATCACCCGAGGTCAGAGAAGAAGTCCAAGCAGAACAGCCTCTGGTAATGCCGGAGACGGAAGAGGAAGCGCCCGCAGAAGCGACCGAAGAGAAACCGTAACAAGCCGTTTAAACCCTCACCATGCCGACTCACCTAGACTGATTCCCGCATGGTCGCACTAACAGCAATTCTCCTCATCCTAGGAGGAGTCTTTGCAGCCGCCCCTCTTTTCAAACGGGCCTCCAAGGGCCTGGAGCGGGTCATGGTGGCGCTTGGACTGTTGATAGGAATTGCAATATTCGTTGTCGCGATCGACGCGGCGCTCAATTTGAATTATCTCGGGACCAACCTCTTACCCGCATCAACCGCTTTCCCATACGCCTCGTATACGCTCGTGGTCATGGCTGTGCTCGGATTGCTATTGTTTTCTCGCCCTCTCCGTAACGTGCGCTGGGCCTCTCTAATCGCGCTTGGAGTAGGCATCTTGGCAGCCGCGGGAATTCACTCGTTCCTAGGAGTAAGCAGCAATATTGTCCTAGGCGTCGTCTTCCTCATAGTTTTGCTAATCGTCTACACGTTGTTGAGATTTGTAGAAGACATCCTCGAATTCATTGGAACAGTCCTCGCATTCGCACCAATCGCCGTAATCATCGGACTCGTAAGCATCTACTTTGGAATCATGACTTACGGGGTCTGATTAGAGATCAAGGACCCCTGACTCATTAGACTCGAAACGCAGCCAGTCTTTGGCTGCACAATTCAGGGTTGGCCGCTGTAAACGGACGATCCGGGCATAAGACTCAGATAATGCCGATCGTTATCGTGAACAGCTTTAAATAAAGTCCGCCGGCTGCCGCTGGATACTTCAGCGTCGGAAGCATGATAATTAGATGGATATCAAGGTCCTGAGCAGAGAACAAGACACCCTACGCTTTGTTCTATCCGACGTTTCGCCAGCCTTCGCGAATGCGATACGGCGAATCATTCTCGCCGAGGTGCCTATTATGGCAATAGATGATGTCATGATTCTAGAAAACAATTCAGTCATGTACGACGAGATTCTGGCCCATCGCCTCGGGCTGATCCCTGTAACCACTGACCAGACCTACAACCTTCCAGAAGAATGCACATGCAAGACCGAGCTAGGATGTGAGAAGTGTAGGGCCTCACTTTCTCTAGAGATTGAAGCCTCAGACCCAGTCGAAGTAGTCTACTCGTCGCATCTAAAACCCGAGAATCCTGAAGTGAAGCCGGTATCCGACAAGATTCCCATCATCAAGCTCGCCCAAGGACAGAGAATCAAACTAGAAGCCTACGCCCGATTAGGCCGAGGAAGAGACCATGCCAAATGGCAGCCAGCCTCAGCTTGCACATACAGCTATGATCAGAAGGCGAAGACATTCAACTTCCTAGTGGAATCCACCGGAACAATGCCACCAGAAAAGCTCGTGCTCGAAGCTGCTCGACTCATCACGGCCAAGACTCTCGGCTTCGAAGAAGGACTAGGAGCAGTTGCCGAGAAATGAAGAAGCTCGAATCAACTAGCCAACAAGAAGAAATTATCGACGCCTCCAACCTGATTCTAGGACGAATGGCAAGCTACGTGGCCAAGAAAGCACTAAACGGCAATCGAGTTATTGTGCTCAATGCAGAACGAGCAGTGATTTCTGGAACAAAGGAGCGAGTCGTAGCGCGAGCAAAACAGAAACTAAAGACGCGGACCCTGGGAAACCTGGAGAAGAGCCCCACTCACCCTCGAAAACCTGATGGCTACGTTCGTCGAGTCATACGCGGAATGCTCCCATGGAAAAAACCACATGGCAAAGATGCATTCCATAGGGTAATCGTCTACACTGGGACCCCAGACGAGTACAAAGACCGACCTAGAAAGACGATCACCGACGCAGCAGCGTCAAAACTTAGAGTCCCCTACATTACTGTAGCCCGACTATCAGAGGAGATCGGGGGCTTCAACCAGTGAGCGAGAAGAAGAAGATAGCTCTCGAAACCGGAAAGAGAAAGACCGCTGTCGCAAGAGCAATAGTCAAACCTGGAAAGGGGAGGATATACATCAACGACCTCTTACTCGACTACATGTCCCCGGAAGTTGCGAGGATGAAGATTGAGGAGCCGCTGATAATTGCGGGCGACAGGTCAAAACAGGTCGATATCAGAGTCAACATTGAAGGTGGCGGAGTAATGGGCCAAGCCGAAGCCGCTCGAATAGCCATCGCAAGAGCACTATCCGGTTGGACAAAGAGCAGCGAGCTCCGGAAGACCTTCATGGCCTACGATAGGGTCATGATCGCGGGAGACCAGAGAGTCGCAGAACCGAAAAAGTTCGGCGGACCAAGCGCAAGACGCAGAAAACAAAAATCATACAGGTGACACGATACCAATGATAATACCAGTCAGATGCTTTACCTGCGGCAAGCAGATAGCCGACAAGTGGGAGACCTTCAACCAGCGAGTCCGGGCCGGAGACAAGCCCCAGAAGGTTCTCGACGAGCTGGGAATCAGAAGATATTGCTGCCGCAGAATGATGATAACACACGTCGAAATAATCGACGAGTTCCTAAAGTATCCGCAGGTAACCGCGAAGAGACGGAGCGAGTTAGCATAGGTCCCGCCTTATGGAGAGCCAGGACTTTGACGAGAGAGAAGCGATACCGAGGGCAGAAAACCTCCTACTTTCCCTCGAAGAACTACTGGCAGCCGGTCTCCACATTGGAACGAGGATCAAGACTGTTGATATGGAGAAGTATATCTTCCGTGTCCGTCCCGACGGACTCTTCATTCTAAACATCGGAGAGACAAACGAGAAGATCAGAATAGCTGCTAAGTTCATGGCCCGGTTCGAGCCTAACCGGGTACTGGCGGTATCGTCAAGACTCTACGGTAAGACTCCTATCGAGAAATTCGCTGAAGTCACAAAGATCATTCCGATCGTCGGCCGGTTCATGCCCGGACTCATCTCCAACCCATTACAGCCGAAACATGCGGAACCACAAGTCATTCTTGTAACCGACCCGAGAGCAGACTGGCAAGCTATCAAAGAAGCAACCGCAGTAGGCATACCGGTCATCGCGCTATGCGACACCGACAATGTCTTCTCTGGAGTTGACCTTGTCATACCAGTGAACAATAAGGGACGGAGAGCCTTGGCAGTAGTCTACTGGCTCCTCGCACGACAGGTTGTTAGAGAACGTGGAGAAATCCCACAAGACGGAACAATACCCTTTACCATAGATGATTTCGAGACCAAGCTCGCCGCCATGCCCATGGGACGAGCCGGTGGCGAGGACTGAAGCGGCGCCAACCAGCACAAGCCGGCGCATTCTACGAAGATACAGAAGGGGCCCTCAGAACCCAGATCCAGAACTCGTTCCTGAACAAGCTCGGACCCAGGTCGATCCCCACTGTCCCAGGAATGCCTAGCAAGGGCCTCCTAGGGCTAATCGTCCCACACGCAGGCTACATCTACTCGGGACCGGTAGCAGCGCAAAGCTACTACCATCTCGCTTCGATGGGGACTATCGGGTCGGTAATCATACTCGGACCAAACCACACAGGGCTGGGTAGCGGGGTCTCGACTATGACTGAGGGAGAATGGGCGACGCCACTGGGCGATGTGCCAATCGACGAAGAACTCGCACGTGAGATTGTTGACGGGTCCGATATGATCGATGTTGAAGACGAAGCTCACCGAAGTGAGCACTCAATTGAAGTCCAACTACCATTCCTTCAGTTCATCTATCCAAGACAATTCAAATTCGTCCCCATCTGCATGATGCTGCAGGATCTACGGACAAGCATTGAGATAGGCAAAGCGGTCATGAAGCCTGCAGAACGACACAACGCGATCATAATCGCATCCTCTGACTGGACCCACTACGAGCCTCAGGAAGTTGCCGCGCCTAAGGACAATCTGGCTATACAGGCAGCGCTCGACATGAACGAGAAAAGATTCCAAAAAATCATAGAGGACAAGGCCATTACAGCATGTGGATATGGGCCGGTTACAGCAATGATCCACGCCGCTAAACAACTCGGAACCAAGAGGACAAGACTCCTCTCGTATCAGACCAGCGGTGACGTTACAGGTGACAAGAGTTCTGTCGTCGGATACGCTGCAGCTTCCTTCGAGAAGTGAACCAAGCCTCGACTAGAACAAACCGGCTACCTTCTGCACAGGCGAGGGCGCCAGGAAAGATCATTCTATCCGGAGAACAATTCGTGGTACTCGGCGCCCCCGCAGTGGCCATGGCAATCAACCTATACTCCAAAGCAAAGGCTCGGTCTAATCTTAACAAGAGAGTTCAAGTGGAAGTTGACATTCCTACAAGATTCCTTTCCAAAGCTGATCCCTATCCCCCAAACTCTCAAGAATTCCTTCGACCCCTAAGGATCGCAGTAGAAGCCACGCTTGATCGCATCGGAAAACGTAGGCAAGGGATTGATGTCAGTGTGGACTGCGAAATTCCCATAGCTGCAGGACTAGGCTCCTCAGCTTCTACAACGGTTTCCATTATCTCCGCGGTTTCCAAGTCTCAAGGAGTAGATCTGTCAAGAAAAGAGATTTTCAAACTCGCATTCGTTCCAGAGAGATACCTCCATGGAAAGCCATCAGGAGTAGACCAGGCGACCTGCATCTATGGAGGCTCCATTGAGTTCACTCGGCCAGCGAGCATCAAACCGATTCGCGTCCAGACTGAGCCCATACTCTTGCTGTGTGATAGTGGGATTCATCACGAGACAAAGACGCTTGTAGGGTCTGTAGTCAAGCAGTCCGAGACCAAAAGGAAAATTTTCCGAGACTACTTGAGTCAAGTGAGGGAAATCTCCCATGGAGTTTCGAAAGCGTTGAGAAGTGGAGACAGCGAAGATCTCGGATCTTTGATGTCACTCAATCATGAACTACTCCGCAAGATCGGAGTCTCGCACCCCAAGCTGGACCGCCTCGTCAACACGGCGAAACGAGCCGGCGCGCTAGGAGCTAAACTCACAGGAGCAGGGGGAGGAGGATGCGTGGTCGTCGTTTGTCCGACTGCAAGATCCCGGGAGCGGATAGCCAAAGTCTTTCGAAGAGAAGGAGGCAGACCGTACATGATCACAAAAGACACCGACGGAGTCGAATCATCAGCACCCTCGTGACAGTTCAAATAGGCAATTGAAAGAGCATCGAACCAGACTGGAGGAGAAATGAGACACGACCAAGCCATCAAACATATCATCTTTCTACAAACTCTCTGTAGATGAGAGGCTCGACATACTCAAAGACTTCTCCGGACTCTCGAACGACGAAGTCGAATTGGTGAAGAGTGGAAACCTACCACTCTCCGCAGCACAACGAATGATCGAAAACGTCGTAGGAGTCTTACCTATTCCTCTCGGAGTCGCGGTCAACTTTCTCGTCAATGGCAAAGACTATCTGATACCAATGGCGATCGAGGAGCCCTCTGTAGTGGCAGCCGCTAGCCACGCGGCAAAACTCGCGCGGCCAACAGGAGGATTCCAGGCATCGAGCACCGATCCCCTCATGATCGGCCAGGTTCAGCTGGTAAGGTCAAAGTCGCCAAAGGACGCAGAGAAACGAATTCTTGCTTCTAAGAGAGAAATTCTGGACAGGGCAAATCAGCAAGACCCTGTCCTCATCTCGAAAGGAGGCGGCGCAAAAGACCTCCAGGTCCGCATACTACCAAGCATCACAGGAACGATGGTAATAGCCGAGCTGCTGGTAGATTGCAGAGATGCCATGGGCGCAAACGTCGTCAACACTATGGCCGAGTCGGTCGCCCCGATGCTGGAGAAGCTCTCTGACGGAAGAGCCAACCTGCGAATCATCTCAAATCTCGCCGACAGAAGAGTCGCTCGGTCAAGTGTTCGGATCTCGAAAGAAGCCTTGGGCGGGGAAGAAGTCGTTGATGGCATCGTAGACGCATACGCGTTTGCCGCAGCCGACCCCTACAGATGTGCGACGCATAACAAGGGTGTCATGAACGGAGTCACGGCTGTCTGCCTAGCGACTGGAAA